>NZ_BAAACP010000011.1:0-117838 GCF_039521565.1 Paraclostridium tenue | reverse complement strand
AGATACATATATTATATCTGACATATCATCTGTTGCTTTAAAACTTACATTTACTCTATCTCCTGGCTTTACTTCTTTCTTATCTATTTTTAAACTATTCACATCTAACACTGGTGGTGTTACATCTGCAACTTTTTGAGATTTATTATCTTTATTTTCTTCCTTGGTACCATGATTTTGTTTTTCTTCTATTTTACCATACTTATTAGTATTTAAATTTTTAACTTCATCAACCTGTGTATTTTCCTCTTGGATTTCTAAGTTACTTTCATTTACTTTTTCATTTGCATATGCTACTAAACTTTGTGAGTTAGCTAACAACATTACTGCTATTAACATTGCACTTGTTGGTTTTTTAAATCTTTTCATTTTAATCCCCCATAATTTTAATATCAGCATTATAATAACATACTTGCATGTAATATTTAGTCGAATCTTCTGAGTATTTCATTTATTTTTTAAAATTTTTCCGATTTTTCATTTATAAGAAATATTTTCTATGCTCAATTTATTTATCTTAAAAATTAATCAATTATTAAGTTTTTACTTTTTATATCTATAATTATAATGAGATACATAACCATAAGAGATCTTTAGAATAGAAATGAGTTTTATACTTATATAAATCTATCGATACGTTAAAGCCTGCAATTTAAGCTTTCAGTGAAGAAAGATGCTATAAACATAAAACTCACACCACGAGGAAACTTAACTACATCAGCTTAACTTAAAACTTTACCATCCTTAATAGTTACAACCATATCTGCCATATTAGCTATATCATCATTATGGGTTATCATAACTAAAGTTTGATTAAACGCCTTAACATACATCTTTAAATTAGAAAAAATACTTGTTATATCTATCATATCTAAAAACTCATATTTACTAAAATCTATGCCTACTTTAAAATCTACATTTCTTTCTGTGCAAATTTTACTCTTTTCATATAGTATTATGTCTAGTAATAAGTTTCCTGTATTGTAGATATTTTTAACGTTTTTCACTTCATCTCCTATATTATCAATATACTTATTTATATCTTCACTATTGTCTTTAAGTCTTTTTATATTTTCCATATGATTGTTCATATCATGATATATTTTTTAATTTTTTCTTGTGATTCTTTTGCTATTAAATAGTATTTATATTGCATATCTAATTTTTCATTTAAAAACTGTGTTTTAACTTTTTCTTTTTCTGATTTTATAGAGTTAATGAGTAGAGATATTAATATTATATTTATAATAAATAAAATATATGGAAATGTATTTTTCATAAAAACTGAAAATATCATTGTATCTACGAGATTAATATATTCAAGATTGTTTTTTACTAGTATTGAATATAAGTCTCCTATCTTTTTTTCTAATATATTAAAAAATAAGATTACGACTATATTAACTGTTATTGTTAAAATTATATAGATATAATATCTTTTGTTATTGTAAAATTTCTGTAGTTTATCAAAAAAATAAATACCTGTAAATATAACAATAAAAGTTATTATGTTTAATTTAAATATGTACAAACCTTTATGATTAGATGAAAGATTTAAAAAACAATAGATACTACACTCTATCAAAAGGTATACTAAGGTATATATTACAGAGTTTGTAATAGATTTTTTTATATCCATTTGATAAATTGTTTTACAGATTAAAAATAGTGATAAAATTATTATTATTAAAATGAATAGTGCTACAGTTCCAAATGGCATTCTTCCTATAATTTGCGCTATAATTAGTATTGAGATTAATATAAGTTTAGTTTTTGATTTACATTTGCAAGTATAGCCTATTTTGTTCATTAAAGTGAAAAAGCAAATTATAAATATAGCCATATTTATCATGCCTAAAGCGCAAAAATAATCTAACATAATTTGTCCTCTATTAAATTGAAAAATCTATCTTTTGTATCTTTAAATCTGTATCTACTTATAGGTACTTCTTCTTTGTTTTCAAGTATTGCTGTGTATTGTTTTATACTTTTTATGTGTTCTAGGTTTATTAAAAAGCTTTTATGGCATCTATAAAATCTACTGCAGTTTATTTCTTTTTCAAGATTGTTCATAGTGCCTTTAGTTCCGTATGTTTGATTTAATGTATGGATAGTTATATTTTCTTTTTGTACTTCTATGTAGGTTGTTTCACTTATATCTAGCTTTATTCTGTTTCCTTGTTCTTTTATGATAATATGTTTATTTTTTATATCTATTTCTTTTATGCAGTTTATTATATTTTCTTTTAAATTCTCATATTTTACTGGTTTTATTAAATATCTATAAGCCCTTACCTCATAACCTTCTAGTGCGTATTCTATTAATGATGTACTGAATATAATTTCTACTTTATCGTCTATCGACCTAATTTTTTAGGTAGTATCCATTCCATTGATTTGCCCCATTTTTATATCTAACAAAAGTATATCTGTATCTTTTGAATAGTTTTCAAGTAATTCTTCCCCTGAATTAAATATTCCCAATTTATATTTAATAGATAATTCCTCAACTATTTGATTTATATATGTTTTTAACAACTCTTGTTGTTCTTTTGCATCTTCACATATTGCTATTTTTACCACTTAATTTCACCTTATCCCCACTTATATTACACCATCTATTAATTTTATATGGTATATACTTCTTTATTTTATATTTATTTAATTATTTCATAGCAATAACTTTTTATTTTTTCGAATATTTTTATATAGAGTTATTAATAAAAAATTTGCTTTATATTAATCCCTTACAATGAATTTCAATATAAAAAACCATATTGACTTTACATCAATATGGTTTAGTGGATTTTAATGTTAGAGACGAATCACAGGAATAGTACCTACGAAATTAATATACTATTCGTATTATTAGTTAATTAATAATGTATTTATAATAATTCATCTAACATTATTAGTTAAATTTTAATCTTAGTGAATAATACCCTGTTCCCCCTAAATATTTTAGTATTTTATCTATATATTCTTGTAAAAACTCAATTTCATTCCAAATTAAAATGAAGCTATATTTAGATTAGCTTCATGGAATTTTATTTATCCTATTTAATTAACTCATTATTTTCCATTATTATTGGTTTTGATGAACCGTTACCAGATGTATCATTATCCAATCTATCCATTAAATATTTTTTTAATTCTAATTTATTTTTAAATTTTGAAACTTGGAATGGTAAAGCTGATGCATATTTTTCAATAAATAATAATCCATCTTTTGTTTGTAATAAAAGACCTGCATGTCCTACAAATACTTCATTATCTTCTGGTTCATGTAAAAATACATTTATCATTGATATATTTTTATTATCTACAAGTGATATTTTTCTTTTTTCCCATTCTTTTTTTATAGCTTGTGCATGCTTATTTACATCTTGTGTATTTTCCACTTTTACAGCTGAATATAAGTTAATAAATTTATCTGTATCTTCTTTGCTAAATTTACTTATAGGATTATTATTTATTGCATCTTTATCAAATACTAATCTAGTTGAATCACCTGTAAATTTATTTTCTGATTTAATGTAATTTTTAAATATTGAAAATGCAGTTAATCTACAGTTAAAATCCATATAGTTCAATTTCTTAGGGTCCCATTTTTCATCTAAATACACTTCATCGTATGGAACTTGCTGAGTTTTTATATTTGTAAAACCTTGCTTAGATGTTTTTAACTTATTTATATCTGATTTACCATTATAATTTTTTACAAGTTTAATAAAATAATCTACTTCTTTTTTATCTATTTTATTTTCTATTAATATGTCTCTTATTTCATTTTGAGTTTTTTCATCTATTAAATTAGAATACGTAAGTTTCGTTGATTCTTTAGTATCCTTTGTTTCTGATTTAGTTTTTGTACAACCTGTCATAAGTAATATTGCAGATAGCATTACTGGAATTATGCGTTTTATCATATGTTTTATCCTCCGATGTAAAATTTCATTTCAAATTAATTTATTTTGTCGACTTTTGTAGTATAAAACATACACCAGTAAACTTTCAACAGATTTTTAGTTACAAATCTGTTATAAAAAATTTTACTTTTTTTAAAACTTTTTAGACATATACACAATTCCCTTTTATTTCTATATAATATAAAAATTACTTGTCATAAAATATTATTTTATCCTAAGATCTAAAGTAAAAAAGATATTGACTTTTTAGTCAATATCTTTTTCGTGAAGTTATTATCTTATTTAAAAACTTATTTTAATAATTAGAAAATGCATCTTTAACAAATTTTCCAACAGATGTTAATTCATCATCATTCCAATTGCTCAATTTATCAATATCGTGTCTAATAAATGAATGTGGTTCGTCTTTGTTACTTAAAGACCAATTAATCCAACTAATATTATTCTGATTTAAAAATTCTAGAAATTCTCTTCCTTTTTTAAAATTTATTTCTCCACTATTTTTTTCTGGACTAAATCCCCATTCAGAAATAAATACTGGTATATTGTTTTTTAATGCATCACTTAATAAATATTTATAACCTCCATCACTTGTTCCCGTGTATAAATGATAAGTATACATTATATTTTTATAGTCTAAAGGATCATTTATAGCACTCTTTATATCTACACAATAATTAGGAGTTCCTACAAGGATTATAGCATTTGGTGAATTTTTTCTTATTATAGGTATTATAGTATTTGCATATTTTTTTATATCCTTCCATGAAGTTTTACCATTTGGTTCATTAAATATTTCATATATTACCCTTGGTTCATCTTTATATCTAGTTGATATTTCATCAAAGAACTTTTTAGCTTCCTCTATATGTATGTTAGGATCATTATCTTTTAGTGTATGCCAATCTACTATGGCATACATATCTGCACCTAAAACATTTTCTATTCCTTGAAGTAAATTTTTCATTGCTTCTTTTTTATTATAAACATATCCTTTATTTTGATCTGTGTACATCGCCAATCTAATGGTATTAGCTCCATATTCAGATAATGTATTTAGACTTCTTGTATTTATATATTCTGGATACCACATAAGACCATGGCTACTCATTCCCTTTAATCTTACTATATCGCCTTTCTCATTTACAAGATTTGTTCCCTTTACTGATAATTGTCCGTTTTTATCTGAGTTGTTTTTATTTACATCTAATTCACTATAATTTGGCTTTTGTAATAAAAACATATTTAAGAATATACTTATTAATAATGTAATAAATATAATTACATTAAATCTAGATTTTCTTATTTTTTTATCAAACATTAGCAAGTTCCTCTTTATTTTCTATAGCGCTAGCCCAACTTAGTATCATCTCTCTAAATCTTTCATCACTTGAAATATTTTTCCAGTCGTCTATTTTGTATAAAGTATTGTCTTCTACTGCATATTTATCACATTTTAAACACTTTAAAACTAAATCATCTCTCAATTCTATATTAATATTTTTATCATCTAACTTTCCTTTAAATAGTATATACTCGTAGTTAAAGTTAACTACTTCAACTATATTTCCAATTGTTGTGCTAACATTTACTTTTAATGGTATCCTTGGCAACTTTCTATTAGAAGCCCTATGTTTTTTACTTCTATTAATCGTATTTAATTTAATTTCCTTAATGGTATTTGATTTCATCTTATTCGCCAAAGTATGCCCTCTATCATATACTATCTGGTAATACTCATTTTTATCTTTTTGTGATATATGTTTTAATTTGATGCTATATTTCCATTTATCCATAAATTTACCCACATGAACTACTCTACCTTTTAAATTCGCTTTGTAATGTAAATATTTAATATTTATATCTATATCCTCGTCATATGGTATATACTCTGGATTATCTATTATAAAGCTCATTCCATATTCTGAAATATCGGATGTATTAGCTTTTAATAATCTTTCATTAAAACTTATATTTACATCTAGATTGGTATAGTATCTTTCCTCACTTCTGTAATTTATACGACTGAGCATGAAAAATACAGCCATAATTAGAAAATACATATTCATAACTAACCAAAATACAATTACTAGACTACCTAAATGTTTGTATTTAATAAAATCTTCTACTGAGAATACTAAACCAAATACTGATGCAAATATTAAAATAATATGAGGTATTGAATATTTAAAAGCTACATTTTTTGATGATATTCTTTCTTTTGATGTTACATTGAATTTTCTAAGGGTAATACCTATAGTTTCAAGTAGTATTGGTATTACTAAGTATGGAAAAACTATAGTATCAACTATATTACTCCACTTTTGATTTCTTAAATTACTAGATAAATATTTTAAAGACATATTGTATAGTAAATATGATGGTAGCCAAATAAACATTAGCTCTTTTACACTACACTCTACTATAAGTAATCCGAATAAAGAATATAATATTGGAGATATTATATATATAAATCTCCTAAAAAATGTAGTCCAATATAAAAAACATGTGATATAACTTAACTTAGCTCTAATACCTAAACTTGAAAACAAAAATTTAAAACTTCTTATGGTTTGAACACATCCTCTTCCCCATCTTTGACGCTGTTTTATCAAACTCTTAAAATCAGTTGGTGATAATCCATGTGCTAATACTTCTGATATTGCAAAACATTTATATCCTTTACTTTGTATTTTTATACCTGTTGCAAAATCTTCTGTTATATTTTTTATTGCTATCCCACCAACTTCTTCTAAAGCTTCTCTAGATATTAAAGTATTCGAACCTGCATATATAGGTGAATTCGTACGATTTCTACCTACATTAACTTCCTTAAAGAAGTAATCCTGTTCATTAGGAATGTTCTGTTCTGAATATAAATTATATTGGAATAAATCTGGATTATAAAAACTTTGAGGTGTTTGTATAAACCCGATTTTATAATTTTCATCTATTTTTTCCCTTCTTATCCATCTATTATCTTTATCCTTTTTCATAAGTGGTAAACTAAAATAGGGAACAGTCTTCATTAAAAAATCACTTCGTGGTATCATATCTGCATCAAAGGTAGCTATAAGAGGCGATGTAGTTTTACTTAATGCGTTGTTTAGATTTCCTGCTTTTGCATGCTTATTTTCAGCCAACCCTATATATCCTATCCCCATTTTATCTGCAAGTTTTTTCATTTCTATTCTATTTGTATCATCACATATATAAATATGAACTTTACTTTTATCTGGATATTTCATATGTGTACAACCATTAACTGTTTTATATAATATATCTGTTGACTCTGAATGAGTTGCTATTAATACGTCAACATCTGGGTAAAGTTCTATCGGTATTTCTGGCATTTCTGGTTCTTTATTTGAGCTTAAATTTTTATAATGTGAAAAAGCTTCTATTACCCCTACAGTTTCTGCTATTGCAAGTGATAATCCTGCTATTAAGGATATCATTCCGTGCTGTGTTGGAATGGTAAAAAACAATCTCCAGAATATGTATATAAATGCAGTTATACTAGATGCTACTAATAAAATTTTCCTCTTTATACTAGTACTCTTTTTCACAGCAATCCTCCTTATTTTTTAATCTCTTTGTACAAGGATTATAGATAATATAAATATACTTATGAATATTACTGATAGTATACTAATAGCTATTGTTTTTTTATCATTACCTAATATGAAATCTTTTGCTTTTTCTAATTCACTTTTATTTATCCCTTTTTCACTAAATTCACTAAATTGGTATAATGAATCTATATTTTCATCTAACCATTTTCCATGTTCCTTTATAACTAATTTAATTTTTTCAATTTCAGTATTATATTCGCCCTCATATTTCCATCTACGTTTATCTCTTTCGATACTAGGCCCTAAAAAGTTCACAGTATCATCTATATATTTTATTAAATTCGTCTCACTTAATATGTCTTTTCTTAAATATTTATATCTATCTATAACTTTTTTAGTGAAATTAGCATCCTTTAATAGTTGCCTAAACCAAGGTGCATCATGCATAGCTGTAGAATCAACTTTTAATGCATTTTCTAACTTTATATCATTATCTAAACACATATCAAAATCCCAAACTGGACCCATGCTAATTTTAGAACCATTTTCTTTATATATATAAGTTGAATGATATCCAGAGTCATAATTAGCAAAAAATTCATTTATTATAAAATAATCTATAAATGATTCCACATCTATATAATCTCTATACTTGTAAAACTTATCAATGTCATTAGAATAAATACATTCTTCAAACTTATTTATATCGTTAGTTATATATTCTATAGTTTTTTCTGTTATTTCATCCTTTTGTGGATATTTAACCTCTAAATATCCTACGGGAAGCTCATTTTTAGTTGAATAATTATCTAAAAATATAGCATCTTCTTCAAATCTATCTCTTCTTAGTAAATATGATGATTTTGTAAATTTATTATCATACTTAGAAATATTAACTCTACCTTCTCCTTGTTTTACATTTTCCATCATAAGGTATACACCTTCATAAGTATACTTATCATCATCCTTCATTACCACTTCACAGTACCTTACATCTGGAGTATATGGCATTATTTCTCCTGCAATATTTAAAGCCATATAATTTCTAAGTAGAGTTTTATCTATATAAGATATATTCAGTACCCATTCCCATTCTTCTCCCATGCCTAATATATCTTGCTTATTTTTGCTTCCATCTTTATTTATTGTTTTTATTAAATATTGTTTTTTAGGAAATCTAGTTGAGGTGTTACCTCTTTGCTTGATTAATATATCTGATTTATTAGTAGGCTTATCTTTAATATTATTTATGCTTCCCTCATTATCAATAATACTTATACTTCCATCAACGTATGGATCTATATCTACCGATGTAAAGTACCTTTTTTCTGGATCCCAAGTAACACCAGACTTTGGGCTTTCACCATTAGTATCTATAACTACTAATGGCAAATGAGTACTAAAAGAATCACTTATAGTATAATCCTCTTTCATATCAAATTCTCTTGGCTGATTTTTTATATCTTTTTGTCTATGATTATGTACTCTTTTTTGAGAATTTTTTTCTATAAATATAGATAGTGAAATACTTGATACTAGTAATCCTATTGCTACCAATATACTTAGATTTCTTTTACTAGCTAATATTTTTTTCATCATCTATTTATATCCTCATTTTGGCAAACTAAGTTAACGCTTTCTACTCCATCTAGTTCATATAGTTTTTTATTGATATGTCCTTTGTCTTTAGAAGAATTTATTATACGTTGTGAAAGTTCATATATATATTCAACTCTTTCACTTGTAGTATTTTTTACACGCATATTAGCTTCACCATTATAAAATACTAAGATAGCTTTTTCTATTTCTTCTTCAACTTTTGCCTTTGCATGTATTACAAGTAAATACCTATCATTTGACTTTATATGCCCAAATATAAGTAAGAATATAAATAATATTGCACTTCCTATACCTGCTATTGTATATTCAGATACTCCACAACAAATACCTACTACTATACACCAAAAGATATAAACTGAATCTCTTGGGTCTTTTATAGCTGTTCTAAAACGAACTATAGACAGTGCCCCCACCATACCTAGAGATAGAGCTATATTATTTCCAATTACATTCATAACCATAGTAGTTACTATAGTTAACATGGAAAGCGATACATTAAATCTTTGACTATATACTGCCTTTGAATGAGAATATCTATATGCCAAATATATTACTATAGACAATATTATTGATACTAAAAAATTAAGTAATACCTGTTCAATACTCATTGATGAATTACTTTCTTGAAAGTATTTTAAAATCATTTCTTTCATTTCTAGTTTTTTCCCCCTTATAAGTAGCTAATATATCTCGACATACAATATTTACTAGCTGATGTTTGAGATTTATTAGTATTATCTATTATATCTTTTACATAACTTAATAAAAAATTGTTGTATTTTACTTCTAGTATTGTTTTACTAGTTACCGTATTTAGAGAGAGTGAAGGATTAAATATATCCATATTTGACTCACTAGATTTCAAATCACTATCTATAGTTATCCTTGTATTATTTTCTTTAACTATATAAGCTAATCTTTTATACTCTACTATACATTTTGGTCTATATAAATTAGTCTGCATTATAGTATACAATTTATCTGCAAAATCATTGTTTAGTTCTTTTAATACTTCATAGTGTCCATCTAAAAGTCTTTGAGCCATGTTTTTTGGTATAGTTAATGAATATTTATGCTGATAGTCACCTTCTTTTTGTTTAAGTTCTAATTTTAGAAATTGCGACCTTGGATCATATGTCCTAAGTCTTATTTTTCTTCTATATTCTAATCCATTTTCTTTGTCAAAATAGTCATTATTGTAAAATGTATCAAAATATAACGATCTAACCATATACCCATCATTGGTATTATGCGAATCTTGAATTAATGTTTTACATAAAATGCTTTTTAAGTTCATTGCAGTAAATGCATTTATTTCATATTTCTTTTCTACCCGAGTTACAACATTTTGATCTATCATTTTACCACCCCCTTTCCCTCAGATATTATACCAATAGTTATTGTCGTATATTGTAAAAATTTGCAGTGTATTCCGAAAATTTTAGTTTTATAATTAATTATGAATTTTGGCATATTTTTTCCATAATTAAGATATATTAAATCAAAAATAGTATTGACTATACAGCCAATACTATTTTCATGGTTTTAAATGGTGGAAATGAATCTCACTGAACCCATATTTACTACATATTATTTATTTTATGTTTATAGCAATTTAACTAAATATTAAATTCTGTACTTTAAGGTTAACTTAAAACCTTACCATACTTAATAGTTATAACCCTATCTGACATATTATCTATATAATCATTATGAGTTATCATAACTTACCCCCTATATTAAAACCCTATATATAATCCTGTTGTTAAAAATATCATTGTAGTAATTACTAATACTACAATTAAAGGCATTATAAATCTAACCCACTTTGACCAAGGAATATTAGCTAGTGCTAGTGCTCCCATTAAAACTCCAGATGTTGGTGTTATTAAGTTAGTTATACCTATACCAAATTGATAAGCTGTAACTATCATTTGTCTAGATACATCTACTAAATCTCCAAGTGGTGCAAGAACAGGTATTGTAAGTGATGCAAGACCTGATGCTGATGGTATTAAAAATGCTATTAAACCTTCTATTAAAAAAGTTAAATTTATAAATATAGCTTTTGGTAATCCATTTAATACATTTGCTGCAGAATTTAAGATTGTATCTATTATATATCCATTTTCTGCAATTATAACTATTCCACGTGCAAATGCTATACATAATCCTGCTGACATTAAATCTTTTGCTCCACTTGTAAACGAACTAACTATTTCATCTTGTTTAAGTCCTGCTGCTAATCCTGATATTACACCTATAGCTGTAAATACCATTGCAATCTCAGTGATGTACCAACCTAGTTTTAAAACTCCATACACCATAATTCCCATACCTATTGTAAAAATTGCTATTACCATAGCTTCTCTTTTTGTAAACTCTTTTATATTTATATCACTACTATCTATTGCTTCTTGATTTAATGATATATTCTGAACTAAAGACTTTGTCGGATCCTTTTTAACTTTATTAGCATACATCATAACAAATGCTATACTTATAGCCATGAATATTACAAACATAATAACTCTATACTCTATTCCAGAACCTGGTGCTATATTTGAAAGTGCTTGTGCTATTCCTACAGAGAAAGGATTAGTAGTAGCTGCTCCAAATCCAGCTGTTGCTCCTATAAAAACTGTTGCCACTGCTGTTAGTGAATCATATCCCATGCTAGTCATAAGTGGAATAAATATCATATAAAAAGGCAGTGTTTCTTCACTCATTCCAAACGTTGTCCCGCCTAATCCAAAGAGTATCATTGATATAGGTATTATTAGGAATTGGAATTTTTTCATTTTGTTTACAGTATAAGCTATAATTGCTTCTATAGCTCCTGTTTTGTTAACTATTCCAAAAGCTCCTCCTACTATTAAAACAAATCCAACTACTTCTGCTGCATCTATAAATCCATTTATAGGTGCTGTAAATACATCAGCTATTCCTTGTGGATTTGATTTTATTTTTTCATAAGTTCCAGCTACAACAACCATCCTTCCTTCTATGTCTTCTCTTTCAAAACTTCCACTTGGTACTATCCAAGTAAGAAGTGCCATTACTACTATTAGTAAAAATATTATAGTAAGTGTACTTGGCATAGTAAACTTTCTTTTTCTTAAAGTGTTCATTTTTAATCTCCCCCCATTTTTTTAAAGTAAGACAATTAATTGTATTTTTCCCTTTTTCTATCTTAGTTTGTATAGATGTAAAAGTTTGCTTCTCGCATATATTAAAAAAGCTCAACATGAGTACATGTTGAGCTGAATATGCCAAATACAACATACCTACATCTTCCCTATATCTTACTTAAGATAGCTCTCCATCAAAACTCGGGATAATTTTGATGACAGTACTGTACTTATTAAATACAGTCCCAGCACTAGCTTTGGACACTAGCACTTCGGCACTTACTCCTTTTATATTGAGTCATTGGATTCCGACCTCTTCAATATTACTCTTAGTAAATGCGACCTCTACCTCAATCTTTTTTTAGATGAGGTAATTTATATTAAGTTTTATTTATTATAAATATTATAACACAATTTCATAGTATTGTAAATATTTAGAATTTTTTTATATTTTTAATAATTATTTATATCAGTAATCATAACACTATATGCATTGGCATATACTGGATAAGATCTACCTTCTATTTTTTCAAATTTAACTTCTACTCTCTGATTTTGTTTTATATCTGATGGTTTAAGTGATTTGTCTGAGTCTGATTTTTTGATTATTGTATTTTTATTTATTATAACGTCTGCTATGTCGTATCTAGCTTCTGGTTTTAAGTCTAGTGTAGCAATTCCATGTTTAATGTTCTCATCTTTAACAGCTTCTACTCTTATTATTATGTTATCTCCTTCATGTTTTATATTTGTTATCGTCCCCATAACGTCTAGTTGTTCTGGTGTTATTTGTACTAAAGTTGAATCTTGTTTATTATTTGATGAGTTATTGTCTGCAAATACTAAGATGCCACTTATTGAAACTAATAATGCTGCTACTAGTATACTTATTTTATTTTTCATAATTTTACCTCCAATAAATATTTATGTTTTCTTCCTTTCATATATAAATACAATTTAAATATATATATTGTTGCAAATACTATTTAAATTTTTTATTGTATTTAATAAAGTAATACATCGTCTAGTAAACTTGTTTATAATTAAATTATTATTTCTAAAAATAAAAACCATATTGATTCTTTTATCAATATGGTTTACGTGAATTTTAATGGTGGATATGATTCACAACAATAATACCCACTATTTAATACAATTTTATCTTGTCAGGCCATGGATTATTTTGTGCAATACTCCATGTCTTATCAATATATTGAAAAGTATAAATTTGCTCTACTGCATGGATAATATCTGCTTCTTTAATATCTAAATCTATAGTTTCATTTGTAACTATATTGACTAATTCAAAACCTATTTCTTTAGCTTCTCTAATTAAGTCTTTAGCACTTTTCCCCTTATCCTTCCAAAGAAGAGTTTCTCCACCACAAAAAAATAAAATTCTAACGCCTTCATCATAAAGCTTTAACATTTCCTCTTTTATATCTTCATAAGGATGAATTATTTTATTTATATTGTTGACTGCACAATGCTTACAAGTAAGGTTACAATAATCTGTAAGTATTATAGTAGCTAGTATTGGATTAGTATTTTTTAGGAATATTGGTTTTAACCCATAAGTTGAAATTTCTATAAATGATTTTAGCTTCATGATTTGTCTGCTCCTAGTTTAAATATATTAGATAATCGATTTATGTAAAATTTTTACAATTATATCTATGTTTTAGAATAACATAAAAAGAACTGGCAAGCTATAAACTTTCTGTGCATTTGATGAACACACTTGACATAATTTTAAGTGTTTAATTGCCTTAAAGTGTTTGTCCTTATATATCTCTTTAAATGTGTTTTTAAAGATTAATTACTATATACCTAAATATAATACAAACTATTAAAAATATAATGACTATCTTATAATATTTAAATTTATCTAATTTATTTTCATTACGCAAAGCTGTATTTAACCCTATTAGGCTTAAAACCAAAATCATTCCAGAAATTGCGTACTCTCCAGACACAAAGTGTATTAAAAAAACAAATGCCATGAAATGTAATAATATTAATATAGATCCTTTTACTGAATTAATTGTTCCCACCTCTCTTAATTTAATCTTAGTGCACTCTAATTATAAAATAAATATTAAAATTTAGTTACATATGACCATTTCCTAAATTTAGATTTAGTAAATAGTTTATATTTAAAAAGAGTAAACATATTGACATTACTTACATCCAACATATTCACTCTTTTGAGATTTTTTATTTTCTCCCGAAAATTTAATTATTTAATTAAAGTCATTATTTAATTTATTAAATATTTCATGATTTTATCTTTATTTTTGATTATATTTATTATTTATTTTTTTAATTATATTTAGTATTTGAATATTTAATATTGTCTACAGAAATAAATAGCTTCATACTAAATATCCAAGTAAAAACTACCATAATTGTTGATACAATAAAGTTTAAAATACTTGTAAATATATCTAACCAAATATAACCCTCAACATACATATTTGGTGATGTTACTAATATCATTACTACTTCTATAAATATTAGTAGTATATTAAACACAAATATTTTCCATTTAATTCCTTTGCTCATTTCTTTTGTTTTATTTAATATTTCTTTAGATGAAAGCTCTGGGTACTTACATAAAATATAATTTAGTGGTGCATACTTTAAGCTTATTATAATTCCAGGAATTACAAATAACATGAATCCTACCATCATTTTCAATGATACGATACTATTTAACTTAACAACTAATCCTAATGGTGCTCTATCTATTTTTTTATCATATAAAATTTCATATATAGATTTACATAAATAATACACTGCTGAACTAATTGATATTAATAATATTAGAACTATACCTAAAAAAATCAATAAAATTATTACAGATTCAACAATACCCAATTCTCCTAATGTTACAGTTTCTTCAGAAATTACTGTATTATCATATCCTGTTTCATTAAAGATAAGTGATCCTGATAATACAGAAATTATCACACCTATTATCCATATTTTTTTTGTAGTTTGCCTTAATAATAAAAAACTTTCTTCAATTAAATTTAAAAATTTTATATTTTTATACATCTTTTCTCCCCTCTTAAGTTGTAATTAAAATTTAATTTTTATTATATAACTATTCTCACTAGTATTCTTCTTTATTATATAATATTTATCATTTATTTTATGTCGAACTATGTACTATTTATATATTTTTTGAATACGATATTTACATATGATTTCTATCTATGAAATTTTATTCTTATTATTCATATATCTATACATTCAAAGAATTTTACACTTATTCTAAAAATTTATAAAACTCGACACACAAATAAAGGTAAGTAAATCAGCTTAACCGAAAAACTTACCTTAAAAATAACCACTCTATTAACTTAAAACTTTACCATCCTTAATAGTTATAACCCTATCTGCCATATTAGCTATATAATCATTATGAGTTATCATAACTAAAGTTTGGTTAAACTCCTTAACACACATTTTCAAAATATCCATTACTTCATCTGTAGTCTTTGAGTCTAAATTTCCAGTAGGCTCATCTGCAAATATTATTGAAGGTTTATTAGCAAGTGCACGAGCTATGGCAACCCTTTGTTGTTGCCCTCCAGATAGCTCATTAGGAAACTTTTTTATTTGAGACTTTATTCCTAATTTAACTATTAATTCATCTATATAATCTTTACCTAATTTTCCTTCATTAAGTGAAATAGGCAAAACTATATTATCATAAACACTTATAACTGGTATTAAATTGAAACTTTGAAATATAAACCCAAATTTTCTACTCCTAAGCTTTGATAATTTATCATCTGATAATCTAGATATATCATCTCCATCTAGTATAACTTTTCCACTTGTTATACTATCAATACCCGCTATACAATGAAGTAGAGTACTTTTACCACTACCACTAGGGCCTATTATTGCTGTAAATTTCCCTTTTTCAATAGATAAGTTAATATTTTTTAATGCTTCTACTTTATTTTCTCCTTTTCCATAAGTTTTACTTAAATTTATTGTATCTAATATGTTCATCTCAACCCCACCTTTACTCTTCATTTCTAAGACCTTCTACTATGCTTAGTTTTGAAACTCTGTTTTTTGCTAAATATCCAGCAATTACACATATAAGTATTGCAGCTACCCCAAACTGAAGTATTTCTACTACGGGCACTTTAAATTCATATGCTTGTTTAATTCCCATTCCCTTTGAAAAGATTTCATTTGCTCTTTGCATACTTTTATAAGTGTTATAGCTAGAAAATACTCCAGCTATTATTGAACTTAAAACTCCATATATAATACTTTCTTTTATTATCATTTTCTTAATATTTTTCATACTCATTCCAATAGCTCTTAGTGTCGAAATTTCCTTAACTCTAATCATTATATTTGTTATAACTATACAAGCTATATTTATAGATGATATAACCATTGTAAGTACTACACTCACTAATACCTCTTTTTTAAGTTTTTCATTTCCTTCAGTAGAAAGCTTTCTATTTTCATATTTACTTTCCATTTCCTTAAAGTCATCTTCATTTATTATTTCTTTTACCTTTGAAACGACTTCTTTTTCTTTATCCTTTTCTAATTTTATAAATATATTATTAAAGCCTTTTTTTCCTGTTAAATTTTTAAAGCTATTTTCATCTAATATCACTTGAAAACGTGAGTCTTTTCCACCTTCAGCATTTAAAACATAATCAGGGTTTAATAGTCCTGCAACTTTAATTTTTTTATTAACATATTTTACTTCTTTACCATTAATTACTGGAATCTTAACTTCTATAATATCTCCTACTTTTAAATCTTTTAATGTAGTTGAATCATTCGATACTTCCGAACCTGAGTAAAAATGGTTAGATACTACTCCACTTATTGTATCCCCTTCTTCTTTTAGGTTATCTATGGTTCCATCTTCTAGATATTTTACTAGTTCTTTAAGAGTACTTTTATCATATCCTTTTATAGCTGTTCCTATTTCTAAATTCGATTCATCGTTATCTAGAGGATTATATTGTTTATAATAGTCGCTTATATTTTCTTTGTTTGAGCTTAAGTATCCTGTAATATTCATACTCTTAGTTAATTCCATAACCCCATCTATATTAGATATCTTACTTACTTCATCATCTGTGTATTCATTAAAATATTCACTTGAGTTATTAGAATTATGACTAAGTATTATATCACTTTCTCCCATCTCCATAATAATTGGGCTAAGAATGTCTACGTTCTTATCATATTGATTAAATGCAACCATATTAGTTATAAATAAAAAACCTGTCATACTTATTGAAAGTATTGATAAAATTGTTCTTGTTTTGTATCTCCATATATTTTTGTATGCCATATATCCTGTAATCCCAAATACTTTTTTTATTAACTTGTGATAAAATCTATCTTTTTTTATTGACTTTGAACTATTAGTATTTCTAATAGCTTCTATTGGAGATATCTTTCCACTCTTATAAATAGTAAAAATACTAGCTATAGCTACTGAAACTACTGCCATAATTATAGGCTCTATTATACTTTCTTTACTTATATAAACACTTATATGTTCATTGTATATACTTCTAAGACCTATATATGATGCTATTGTTCCCAGTAAAAATCCTAATGCTAGTCCAATAAGTAACACTATAAAACTTTGGATACATACCATGTGCCTTACATTTTTCTTAGTCATACCTATTGCTCTTACCATTCCTATTTGTTTTGTCATATCTATTAATATAATATTAAATATGTTATATATAACTAGTGTAGCTGCAACCATAGGCATTAACTTATTACTAACCTTAATATTTGCACCTTTAGACATCTCATAATTTTGTATAGCTTCATTTAGTTGAACGTTTATCATAAATTTCTCATCATCTAATTTATATTTAGTTATTAATTTATCTGCCATAGCTATATTAGGTGTGCTAGTAGTAAAATTAAGGACACCAGAATGATTTACTAATTCTTTAGGTAAGATACTTTGATTTTCTGTGTATTTAGTAAATGCTTTTACTTTATAATATAAATTTTCCTCATAAAATCCATCTGGCTTTTTTACTATTCCAACTAACTTAAATACCTTCTCTTTGCTATAAATCTGATTTTGATTATTTTCATCCGTATATTTTTTAATAATATCAAAATCAATACTTTGGCCTAGCTTATCCCTTAATCCCATCTCTTTAAGAGCTTTTTCTTCTATTACTATTTCATTTTCATTTTTAGGTTCATTACCTTTTATAAAGGTATAACCATAAGAATCTATAAAACCTTTATTATAAGAGTTTAAACTTATAGATACTCCTTTATCACTTACTGCATTACCTAGGTTTATAACATCATTGATAACTTTTATACTTTTATCATTTTTTAATTGTTCTACAGTTTCTAAGTTAAGATCACTGTATTCTACATGATAATTACTAAAGTTTTTATAAGCTTTTTTTATATCATGTTTACTCTTTGACTCTGGCACTACATTAAGTGTAAATACTAATATAACAGCTAATGTAATACTAGTTATTAATGATAAAGTTCTTCCCTTTTGTTTTTTTAAGTATGCTATAGCTAATCTAAAACTTACTCTCATCATTTCCCCCCTATTTTTTGTATAAAATTGTCTTAAAGGCATAAAAAAATGCTACCTTCTTTGTGTAAAAGGTAACATTTCTAAAATTTAGGTTCAATATAAGTCCGACAACTGGTATTTTTTCACCGACAACTAGCATACTAATACATAAATTTCTATTCAATTGGTATATAAATGGTAGCTATAAATTTATACTCACTATCCTTGATTTTTAATTCTCCATTATACTTTTTTAATGAAGACTTTATACTTTCAAGACCTACCCCATGAAGGAATTTATCTTTTTTAGAAGTAAATATCTTATTATTTTTAATTATTACTTTATTTGTCTTGCTGTTTTCACATCTAAGAACATAATACCCTTTTATAAAAGTACTTTTTATAGTTATGTATTTTTCTATATTACTATCATCAATTTTATTGCATGCTTCTATTGCATTATCTATTAAATTTGAAAATATACTACTTATATCAATCATCTCTATAAATTCACACTTACTAAAATTTATGCCTACATTAAAATCTATATTATTTTTAATACAGTCTTCACTTTTTTCATTTAAGATAATATCTAATAATAAATTTCCTGTAGTATAAATATTTTTAGTTTCTTTTACTGCATCTTCTATATTGTTAATGTATTTATTTACCTCTTCACTACTATTTTTTAATGATTTTATGTTTTTTATATGATTATTCATATCATGATATACTTGCCTCATTTTTTCTTGTGAATCCTTAACCATTATATAGTATTTATATTGCATATCTAATTTTTCATTTAAAAACTGTGTTTTAATTTTTTCCTTTTCTGATTTTATAGAGTTAATAAATAGAGATATTAATATTATATTTATAATAAATAAAATATATGGAAATGTATTTTTCATAAAAACTGAAAATATCATTGTATCTACTAGACTTATATATTCAAGATTGTTTTTTACTAGTATTGAATATAAGTCTCCTATCTTTTTTTCTGATATATTAAAAAATAAAATTATAACTGCATTAACTGTTATTGTTAAAATTATATAGATATAATATCTTTTGTTATTGTAAAATTTCTGTAGTTTATCAAAAAAATAAATACCTGTAAACATAACAATAAAAGTTATTATTATATTTAATTCAAGTAGGTTTAAAGCTACATACCTAACCAAAAAGTATAAAATCCAATATATGCTACATTCTATCAAAAGATATACTAAGGTATATATTACAGAGTTTATAATAGATTTTTTTGTGTCCATTTGATAAATTGTTTTACAGATTAAAAATAGTGATAAAATTATTATTATTAAAATAAATGGTGCTACAATTCCAAAGGGCATTCTACTTATAATTTGAGCTATAACTAGTATTGAAATTAATATAAGTTGATTTTTTGATTTACATTTATAAATATATCCTCTTTTGTTCATTAAAGCGAAAAAGAAAATTATAAATGTAGCCATATTTATCATGCCTAAAACGTAAAAATAATCTAACATAGCTTATCCTCTATTAAATCGAAAAATCTATCTTTTGTATCTTTAAATCTGTATCTGCTTATAGGTACTTCATCACTATTTTCAAGTATTGCTGTGTATTGTTTTATACTTTTTATATGTTCTAAGTTTATTAAATAACTTTTATGGCATCTATAAAATCTACTACAATTTATTTCTTTTTCAAGGTTGTTCATAGTGCCTTTAGTTTCGTATATTTGATTTAATGTATGGATAGTTATATTTTCTTTTTGTACTTCTATGTAGGTTATTTCACTTATATCTAGCTTTATTCGGTTTCCTTGTTCTTTTATGATAATATATTTATTTTTTATATCTATTTCTTTTATACAGTTTATTATATTCTCTTTTAAATTTTGATATTTTACTGGTTTTATTAAGTATCTGTAGGCTCTTACTTCATAGCCTTCTAGTGCATACTCTATTAAAGATGTTATAAAGATGATTTCTGCTTTGTTGTCTAATGTCCTAATTTTTCTTGCAGTATCCATTCCGTTTAACTTATCCATTAAGATATCTAATAAGAATATGTCTACCTCCTGAGGGTAGTTGTTAAAAAGTTCTTCCCCTGAATTGAATATAAGTATTTCATAAGATATGTTAATTTCATTTAGTATATTTATTAAGTAGTCTTTTATTAATTCTCTTTCCTTTTTTTCGTCTTCACATATTGCTATTTTTAACATTATATTTCCCCCAATTATTGTCTTGCTCCTTGCTAAAATTAATTATATATCAAAACTGTAATATAATTTCAGTTATATAGCTATATAAATTATAACTTAACTAAGTTTATATAGCTATTCCTACTACTATGTCACACTCTATTATTTTTAAAATTTTTTTAATTTCTTATACCTGTATGAAATTAAAAGGGAAAAAATTATTATTAGCAATTGTGCATATTATGACACCTTTTTGCATCTTTTTTTCAATTAAACGATAAAAAAGGAATCACTAAGTTTTAAAACCTAGTAATTCCAATCTATTTAATTACATTCATTTAAATATGTTCTCCATAATCAAAGGAATTGCAACGTGCATTGTCTGCATCTATTTCAACATTTTCTGCATGACATTCTTTGTTTTTATTATATATACAATTATGAGCCTCACATTTTATATCACATGGCTTTGTAGTTAAGTCACCTACATTATTTACAAAACTGCTATTAGAACTATTAAAAAATGATTCTTTCTCTTTAGGACTTCCAGATAAACTATTTACAAAACTACTACTATCTCTATCTGCAAAACTTGTGCAACTAGTACCTTCAATCGCAACTGCCCCAAGTCCACTTACATGTATGGCACCTGCCTTACAGTCATAATTTAGGTTATGCATACAATTAGTTGCATTACATTTTAAATTCCCTCTTTGCATTTTGCTTTCCTCCTTAATAAATATCTATTTTATTATTTCCAAAAAGATAAAATCTAATTCGATTTGATGTTTCTAATTTTATGTAGTGTATTTTAATTTTAGGATATGCTAGATAACTTTTTAATAAATTTTAAACATATTAAAACAATATAAAATTTCAAATTTATTTATACAGTTCTCATCACCAGCTATAATAGCAATAATAAAAAAGGTATTGATTAAACAATCAATACCTTTTTGAGATAGACCTTTATTTTATCTATTATTTTTCAAAATATTAACAAAAGAATCTAAATCTTGCTCAGCTTTTTCTAAATCATTATCATTTTCAATTGTATTATCTTCTTTATTTATCTCATATATTTTCAAGTTATCTAACTTATATATTATATAACCTATTCCCCAAATAGCTATTGTGTAAAATATATACGGCATAGATGAATTCATATAATAATATATAATATTTATTAACTGTGACTTTATAACTAAACCTTTACTATTTACAAGTCCCGAAATGTATATATACGAATTATATATAGTAAATAATGTATATAAAGCTATAATAGAGGATATAACATATAATCCTATAACTATAAAATTCTTATTTTGTTTACGATACTTTCTCATAATTAACCTTCCTTTTTTATAAGTTTTAAATTTCAACTAAATCCCTATTTTTTAATCTTAGTACCACATCAGCCTCTTTAGCCATGTCTTTACTATGTGTTACAACAATTACACATTTACCATTATCATGTGCACTTGATTTTAACATATCTATAATCTCATCTGATGTATCACTATCTAAATTTCCAGTTGGTTCATCTGCTAATATTATAGGTGCGTTAGCAACTAATGCTCTTGCTATTGCAACACGTTGTTGTTGCCCTCCTGATAGCTGAAGTACATTTCTATTTATCTCTTCGTCTTTTAATCCAAGTACCTCTAAATACATTTTGCTAGCTTTTGGATTTACTATCCTTATATTTTCTAATGGCGTTAAATAATCTATTAAGTTATAATTTTGAAAAACTAAAGATATATTATTTTTCCTATGATATTCATATCCTTTTTCTTTTATATCCGTATTTTTAAATAAAATTTGACCAGTTTTAGGTTCATCTAATCCGGCTAATAAATATAATAATGTACTTTTACCTGCACCTGATACTCCTAAAATAGCATAAAATTTACCTTCTTCAAACTGCATACTTATATCTTTTAATATACTTTTCCCATTTTTATATGAATAACTAATCTGATTTAATTTTAAAATAGACATATCCTTCACTCCTAACTCATTTTAGATAATATTTCTTTTGGTTTTAGGCGTATTATAGATGCTGATGATATAGCTACTGATGCTATTACAATTCCTGATCCTATAACCCACACATATATAATTTCCTTAGGAGTTATTTTAACTTCTATATCCTTTGATGTGTGTGTAAGCATCTTACTTTCAGGATCATTACCTAATTGCATACCTCCTGCATATTTTAAGTCTTGAACAGTTTCATTTGCAGCCTTTTGCATTAATGAATCTCCAATATTTTGAGATATCAATTGACCTGAAAAATATGATAAGCTAAATGCTAATACACTAATTATTAATAATTCAACTATATATTGAGCTATTATTTTAAACTTTGAAACTCCAATAGATAATAATATTCCTGTTTCATGAATTCTGCCTTGAATCCAAAATGTTAATATTAATGATAGTATAACTCCACTAATTACTATACTTCCTATTAATATCATGTTTACAAACTTATCCATCGTTTCAAATGACTGAGTTAATGCAAGGAATATATCACCGCTCTTATTGATTCTCATATCATCCCAATTTAGAGGTAGTTTTTTTACTTTAGATATAACAGAATCTATATTAGTATTTTTGTCAGCATAAAAACTTGCAAAATAATATAAATCATCATCATCGGCATATTCATAGAATTCCTTTATAGCGCTATTATCACATAATAAATTATTTTCTATTATCTCTATAGGATTACCTTCTCTTTCTAATTCTTTTGTTCCATTATCAAATATACCAACAATCTCTAGTACCATTTGATTTTTACCTTTACCTGGAATTGCATAGTAATCTGTTGCAGACATTCTATTTATAGTTAATTTATCACCTATCTTTAAATTATTAAGCTCAGCCAAACTCTTATGTATTAATACTTTATTTTTATCTCCACTCTTGATATGTCTTCCTTTAACTAACTTAAGCATATGATTAACAAATTTTAAATCTGACTCTGTATATTCATTTCCAGTTAACTGAAAAGTTTTTTCTAATCCTTCATAGTTATATGGTGTTGCTTTATTTGATTTTACTTTTTTAATTCCTTCAATATCTCCTCCACCAGCTATTGAGGCATTATATTTTTTAATATCCTTAATTTTTAATATATCTTCTATGACTTTTCTTGAAAGTCCCCTCTTTTGTGTATAACCAATATTTGTTTCTAAATCAAAGAAATTGGCTAAACCTTTGGTGGCATTATTCTTTGATATTTGTGTAGCTTTTTTTATTGAGATACAACTTAATATTGCTGTAGATACTGTAAATAGAATAAATAGCATTATTATACTTTTTTTCTTCTTTCTAGTTATATATAACCAGGCTCTCTTTAATACATCCATTTTTCTCTCCTCCTTAATCTATTTCTTATCTATGTTTGAATAATATAAAATCTATATGAAACAAATATGAAATTAAATGAGTATGTATATGTATTTTATATATTTATTCTTTTATTTCATAAAAAAAAGAACACCTCTAAGTGTTCTTTAATAATTTCTATACAATAATATTATTTAAAAGTCATAGTAAATTTCATCCCTGTTTCAGTAGCATCAAACGAATGTTGTATATCTAGCGTATTAAATATTTGCTTAACAATATATAGCCCTAATCCATTTCCTCCAGTATTTCTATTTCTATCAAATTCCGCTCTATAGAAAGCTTCAAATATTCGTTCTAAATGCTCTTTTGGAATTGGTTCACATTCATTTTCTATAATCAATGAATTATTATTAAAGTATATATTTATATTTTTTCCTATATCTGTATAATTTACTGCATTAGAAATAATATTTGATAAAGCCTTATTTAATAAACTTTCATCTGTATTTATAATTAATGAATTAGAATAGTCAATAATCATATTAATATGCTTATGCTTTGCTGTAATTTTATATGGATCTATAGTTTTCTCTAATACATTTTTTATGCTTATAAATTTATATTCATTATGTTCATTCCAAGTATTTAGCCTTGATGTATTTAATATATCTTGAACCATAGTACTTAATCTATCAACTTCATCTTTACATTTAGCCAGGTATATATCATGATTTTTATATTTTCCAATATTAAGCATCATATTTTCTAGCATAATATGAATACTCATCAAAGGAGTTTTAAGCTCATGAGAAGCACTTCTTAAGAAATCGACTTTCATTTTCTCTGATTTGCTTACATTTTCTATTTCATATTCTAAATTATAAATAGTATTCCATAATGTGCTATACAATGAATTTATATTTTCTGCTAATAATTCTATTTCATCACCTGTGTCCACTTCACAATATGCATCCTTATTCAATACTTCCATATCTTTAGTTGCATTACATATTTTTTTTATTGGATCAGTAATTATTCTAGTATAAATATATGATGCTATTGTAGAAATAAATAAACTTATTCCTATTGAATATGGTAATATCATAAATACAACACTTCTCGCCTCTTTAAATGATTGTAGGCCCATCATGATTTTAATTTTACCCTCAATACCATTTAAACTTTTAAATTTATCGATTCTAAGTATTGATGAATTTTTAATTTTAAAATAATCTCTATTATTTCCAATATTATGTGGATTATTTAGACTATTGTCGATAATATTAGATGTATTCTTTAAACTACTGTCAAAAATATTATTTTCAACTTCTGAAAGTACTAAGTCTTTGTTTTTAAATTCCTCAGGGTTGACATATACATCAACTTGATTCATACCCTCATAAATATTGGTTTTGTCACCTACTGTTAACATAATATTTAATTTATATTTCATTGCATAATTCTTAGCTATATCCATACTATTTTCACTATTGCTATTTTCTAATTCTTTAACTATAGATTGACTTATATTAGATAATTCTTTTTGCTTTTTATTTGTGTAAAATGTTGGTAATAGCATATATAGTAGAGTGTGAGATATGAAAACAATCATGCTCATTAATATCATTGTAAATATATAAGTTTTTGGAAATAGTTTTAACTTTTTCATGATTATACCTCAAATTTATACCCTATACCTTTTACAGTTATAATACAATCTAGTAATAATTTTTTTCTTATATTTTTAATGTATACATCGATAACACGATCATTTGGAGCTTCACCTATATCCCAAAGTATATCTAAAATCTGCTTTCTAGTTAAAACTTTATTTTTATTTTTTATAAATAAATCTAATAATTGAATTTCTTTAGGTTTCAAATCTACAACCTCATCATTTTTCTTTGCTGAGAATCCTAAAAAATCAACTTCTATATCTTTATATACCCATTTATTTATAACTTTTTCATCATCTATCCTTCTTAAAAGAGCTTCTATTCTTCTATGAAGAATCACAACAGAAAATGGTTTAGTTATATAATCATCAGCTTTTTCATCAAAGCTCATTATTTGTGTGTAGTCATCACTCATAGCAGTTAGCATTATTACTGGTACATTGCTAACTTCTCTTATTTTATTTAAAACAACGAATCCATTTAATTTGGGTAGCATTATATCTAGAACTACTAAGTCAAACTTTTTTTCATTAAATAAATTAATACCATCTTGTCCATCTTCAGCCACCATTACACTATATCCAACCTCAGATAAGTATTCACTTATACCTTCTCTTATAGCTTCTTCATCTTCTATAATTAATATATTTGTCTTCATATTCTATTACCTCTTTATTATCTTTATTATATCTGAAATAAACCTCTTAATTATTTGCTTCTTAATTATATACATACAAAGTATAAATTTATATTCTAAAAATATAATATATTATTAATGTGAAATTAATATAAAATAAAAACAATGAGCAGCTACTACACCTCCTAATAATAACAGGATACATGAAGTTATGATTATTTGTACATATCTTTGTTATCCATAATTTTTATTTTATAATACCATACTTTTCTATTTAAATATTGGAACAAATCATCACAATCATATGTACTATTTTTTTCCAGAGTTTCTTCACCACAAAAGAATAAAATTATTTTATTTATATTGTTGACTGAACAATGCTTACAGTAAATAATAGAGTTATGTAAATCTAGAATTAATTCTAAGTTTACTATCCATATATTACCACATTTTATTTCATTATACTAAATTACTTTGGATATTCATTATTATGTTCATGTTTAAATAGTTAGTTCCTTATGTTTAATTCCTCTTGATATGCCTTAGAAATTTTATCTTTATCAACTAAAAATTATAATTTGGTTAAGTTTATATATTTCTTAATGATATAAAAAAGAGATATTAGACTAATTATCCAATATCTCTTTTTTATATTATTAAGCTTTTTTATACTAAATCATTCCCATAAGTTTAGGTATAAATAAACTTATTTCTGGTATAAATGTTACTAATATAAGTACAACCAATATCCCTACATAAAATGGTAATAAGTGTTTTATTACTTCTTCTATTTTTGTTTTACCTACTTTACATCCAATAAATAATGTATTTCCAACTGGTGGTGTTATATTACCTATACATAAGTTAAATATAAGCATTATACCAAATTGGATAGGGTCCATTCCAAAGTTTTTAGCTATTGGTAAAAATATTGGTGTAAATATTAATATTGCTGGAGTTAAGTCCATAAATGTACCAACTATTAATAATATTAAGTTCATTATTAATAATATTACAACTGGACTTGAAGATATTCCTAATAATAATTCTGTTATTGCACTTGGGATATTTGTAAATGCCATAACCCAAGACATTATTGATGATACACCTATTAAGAATACTATTATACCTGTCATTTCAACTGTTTCTAATAATATTCTTGGAATATCTTTTACTTTTATAGATTTATAAAAAAAGAATGATAATACGAAAGAATATACAACTGCAACAGCTGCTCCTTCTGTAGCTGTGAATATTCCACCTACTATACCACCTATTATTATAAATATTAAAGCTAAACTAGGAAGTGCCTCTATAAATACTTTCATAGCTTCCTTAAAGCTTATATTATATTTATTTGAATACTTATACTTTTTAGCAAGTATAAATGCTACTATAATTACTGATAATCCCCATAATATACCAGGTATATACCCAGCCATAAACAGTGCCGCTACCGATGTTCCTCCACTTACTAATGAATATATTATAAGTGAGTTACTTGGAGGAATTAAAAGTCCAGTTGGTGCAGAGGCTATATTAACTGCTGCACTATAGTTTTTATCATAACCTTCCTCAGCTTGAAGTGGAGCCATTGTTCCACCGATTGCCGCCGCTGCTGCAACTGAAGAACCACTTACTGCTCCAAATAACATATTTCCTACTACATTTGTATGAGCTAAAGATCCTGGTAATTTACCACTTAATATTTTTGCGAAATTCACTAATTTTAACGCAATACCACCATTATTCATTATTATTCCCGCTAATACAAAAAATGGTATTGCCAATAATGAAAAACTACCTATTCCCGTAAATATTCTTTGTGCCCCAGTTAGTACTGCTATATCCCACGATAGTGTAGTGATTATTCCAAATATAGACGCTATCCCTATAGTCACAGATATTGGTATTCCTAATAAAAGTAATATAGGAAACACAATAGCTATGGCTGAACCTGCTTGAAATGCTAATTCCATAATCTTATCTCCCTCGGATTAATTATTATTTTTAATTTCTACATAACATTTACATTCTTTTTATTTGATTGAGCGATTTCTTGCTTTAAATCCATTAAGTTTAATATATTGTAAATGATTGTTATCACTCCAGATAATGGAAGTGATAAATATATATATCCCATAGATATTCCTAGTGCTGGTGATATTTGACCCATAGCTAACATACTTATCTGGAATCCTCCTAGCACTAAAACGAATGCTGAAAATATCATTACTAGTAATTCTGTAATTACATTTAATATAATTTTTACCTTAGGACTTTTTGATTCAAGTTTTTGTCTAAAAAACACCATAGTCATGTGATCTTTTTTACCAAATACATAAGCTGAACCTAGTAAAGACATCCATACAAATGAATATATTAGTAAATCTTCTGATACTGTACTTGGATTATTTAAAACATAACGAGTTATTATTTGCCAAGTACCTAAAACTACCATAAATGCTAGTAGTGTAATACATATTACTTCTATTACTTTGTTTAATATATTTCTGAATTTATTCACCTTTGTTCCTCCCTACTAGTATTTATTTACTTTTTGGTGCTTTTGCTTGTATCTTATCGTATACAGCTTTAACTTCTTTGTCTTTTTCAGTCAGTTCTCTGTGAAGTGGTAAAACTTTTTCTTTAAATGGTTCTATATCTGGATAGTAAAATTTTACTCCCATCTTTTTTGATTGTTCTACTGCTTCATTTACTTTATCTTCCCAAGCATCAACTTCAAATTTATTTATTTCGTCAACTGCATCTAATATTATATTTCTATGTTCTTCACTTAAATTTTCTAATAGCTTAGCATTCATTATTAATATATCTGGAATCATACCATGTTGGTTATATGAATAATGTTTTGCAACTTCTCCATGCTTATTATTAGTAAGTGCTAATTCATTATTTTCAGCTCCATCTATAACCTTTTGTTGAAGAGCAGTATAAACTTCTCCGAAACTCATTGGTGTAGCAGAACCACCTAATAATTCCATCATTCTTATGTTTGTTTGACTTTGTTGTACTCTTATTTTCTTACCCTTTAAATCTTGTGGCTTCATTATAGGTTTATCTGTTGTGTACATATTTCTTGAACCTGCATCAAACCATGTAAGACCAACAAATCCAGATTCTCTAGTTGATTCATATATATCGTTCATTATATTCTCGTCATTCATCACAGAATGGTAGTGTTCTTTACTGTCAAATAAATATGGAAGGTTGAATACACTATATGATTTGTTAAAGCTTTCAAGCAAACTTATACTTCCAACAGCTATATCTATAGCTCCTGTTTGAGTAAGCTCTACTGACTCACGCTGTCCACCTAATAATTCATTTGGGTATACTTGTATATCTATTTCATTATTAGTTTTATCTTCTACAATTTCCTCAAACTTTTTTAATGCTAGATGTATTGGATGATCCTCACCTTGGTTGTGAGCAACTCTCATAACTCTTGCTTCATTATCTTTACTTGAACTACATCCAACTACTGATAAACTAGTTATAGCCACAAGTAAAAGCGCTTTAATCCTTTTATTCATATTTAAATTCCCCCTAGGATTATTTTGTAAAATATTTTTTAGCATTGTTGTAACATATATCTTCTACTATATTCCCTAATATTTCTAAATCATATGGATACTCTCCATTTTCAACTAACTCTCCTAAATAATTACAAAGAATCCTTCTGAAATATTCATGTCTTGTAAATGATAAGAAACTTCTTGAATCTGTAAGCATTCCTACAAACTTACTAACTAGACCTAATTGTGAAAGTGCTATAAGTTGTCTTTCCATTCCATCTTTTTGGTCATTAAACCACCATCCAGATCCAAATTGAATTTTTCCTGCAACTTGTCCTCCTTGGAAGTTTCCAATCATAGTTCCTAATACTTCATTATCTTTTGGATTTAAACAATAAAGGATAGTTTTTGGTAACTTATCTTCTACATCTAAGCTATCTAATAACCTCGATAACGAGAAAGCGATTTCTCCATCATCAATACTATCAAATCCTGCATCTACTCCAACAGCATTAAACATTCTAGTATTATTATTTCTAAGCGCCCCTATATGAAGTTGCATTACCATGTTTCTTTCACTATACATTTTCCCTAATTCTATTAATGTAAATGTTGTGTATTTTTGAGCATCTTCTATACTTATTTTCTCTTTCGCTAAAACTTTAACAAAAATATTTTCGACTTCTTCTTTGCTAGCAGGTTTAAAATAAACTCTTTCTAAACTATGATCTGTTATATTACAGCCATTTTCTACAAAGTAATTTAATCTTTTTTCTAATATTTCTATTAATTTATCATAGTCTTTAATTTCTGTATTTTCTGTTTCCCCTAATAACTTTATATAATCACAGAAATCTTCATTTTGTATTTTTAATGCTTTATCTGGTCTAAATGTAGGTCTTACCTCACACTCAAAACTATCATCACTATTAATTTCTTTGTGGTATCTTAAATCATCAATTGGATCATCTGTAGTTCCTATGTAAACTACATTAGACATACGTATTAAGTTTCTTGCAGTTAAATTATTTTTAACTATAGCATTATTACATTTTTCCCAAATATCTTTTGCAGTCTTTGCACTTAAAGTTTCTTCTACATTGAAATATCTTTTAAGTTCTAAATGTGTCCAATGATATATAGGATTTCCTATTAAGTAAGGCATCATATTTGCAAATTCATAAAATTTCTCAAAATCACTAGCGTCCCCTGTTATATACTTTTCGTCTATCCCAAAACTTCTCATTGCTCTCCACTTATAATGATCATGATATAACCATAATTGAGTTACATTTTCATATTCTTTATCTTGTGCTATTTCAATTGCTGGCAAATGACAGTGGTAATCAAATATCGGCATTTTTGAAGCATTATTATGATATAAGATTTTAGCTACTTCATTTGATAATATAAAATCTTGGTCCATAAACTTTTTCATAATTTTCTCCTAAATTAGTATTTTAGTTTTCACTTTTTACTTTTTTATGCTATTTTTATAAGTAGTGTTTTAAAATAAATTTCATTTTAAAACACTACTTAATTATTTTAATTATTTATTTTTATTTATTGCTTCTATTAATCCGTTTATATAAACAGCTCCTAGTGCTCTATCATATAATCCATATCCTGGTCTTCCAGTTTCTCCCCATATCATTCTTCCATGATCTGGTCTGTATGGACCTGTAAATTCATAATCACAGTATGCTTTTACTATTTCATAAAAATCTAGTGACCCTGCCTCAGATAAATGAGCAACTTCGTTGAAACTGCTATCTCCTGTTATTAAAACATTTCTTAAATGAGCAAAGTTTATTCTGTTCTTTTCTTTACCAAAGTAATTTACCATTTTTACTATATCATTAGTTTTAGTACATCCTAATGATCCTGTACATAAAGTTATACCATTATATTCACTATCATAAAGATTTATAAATCTTTCTAAGTTTTCAAAGTTAGTTATTATTCTTGGAAGTCCAAATATTGACCATGGTGGATCATCTGGGTGTATAGCCATTTTTACGTTACTTTCTTCAGCTACAGGTATTATTTCTTTTATAAAATACTCTAAGTTTTCCCATAATTTTTCTTCATCTACATCTTTGTATTTATCAAGTAATGCACCTAGTCCACCTTCTCCATAAGATGTATCCCATCCTGGAAGTTCTAATTCACCTAATGCTGGGTCCATCTTCTTAACTGTTTCTTCATCATATATTAAGCAAGTTGAACCATCTTCAAGCTCATAGTTTAGATCTGAACGAGTCCAATCAAATACTGGCATAAAGTTATAACATACTGTTTCTATACCTGCTTTTCCTAAGTTTCTTAATGTTTCCTTGTAGTTTTCTATGTATCTTTCTCTAGTTGGTAAACCTAATTTTATATCTTCATGAACTGGTACACTTTCTATAACTGAAAGCTTTAATCCATTATCTTCTACAGTCTTTTTTAACTCTAATATTTTTTCTAATGGCCAAACTTCTCCTACCGGTATATCATATATTGCAGTTACTATCCCTTTCATACCAGGTATTTGTCTGATGTACTCTATCTTTACAGGGTCATCTTTTCCATACCATCTAAACGTCATTTCCATATTCGTATTCTCCCCAATTATCTTTTTATATTTTGCAATCCTTTTCCTATCAAGCTTGTTACACTATCTTTATCTATTATATTTATATCACCCTTTATAGAGTGCTTTAATGCACTTGCGCAAACTCCAAATTCTATGATATCTTTTTTATCTAAATTATCTAAAATTCCGTGAAGTATACCTGCTGTAAATGCATCTCCTCCACCAACTCTATCTAATATATCGAATTTGTATTCCTTTGAACTATATAAATTTTCACTATCAAATAAATAACCTTTTAATGAGTTATTATTTATTGAATGAACAGTTCTCTTTGTACAAGCTGCATATTTTATATTTGGATATTTTTCAAATAATCTTTTATATAAATTTTTAAGGTTATCTTCAAATTCTAAACCTAAATCTTCATATTTTAATATATTTGTCATATCTAAACTTCCTAAAAAAGCTATATCTACAAAAGGAAGTATTTCTTCTAAAAATCCTTTAGCATCCTCTAAGCTCCAAAGTTTCGCTCTATAATTAGAATCTAAGGATACTAGTATACCAGTATTATGACAATATTTTGCTATCTCTATAGTTAATTCATATAATTCCTTATTTAACGCTGGTGTTATACCTGATAAATGAACCATTTTAACATCTTTTAGCATATTCTCTATATCAAACTCACCTTTATTAGCCATAGATATAGCTGAATATTTTCTATCATATATAACCTCAGTGCTTCTAAGTCCATGCCCAATTTCTAAAAAATAAATACCAAGCCTTCCATCACCTTGTAATATGGCACTTGTATCTACATTATAACCCCTTAAGTCTCTTATAACTTTATCACCTAAAGAGTTATTAGGTAATTTCGTCACAAACTTAGTTTGATGTCCAAAACTTGCTAAACTCGCAACTACATTTGCTTCTCCTCCACCATAAGTTGCATCAAATGAATTAACTTGTATAATCTTTTGATTATTAGGAGGTGTAAGTCTTAGCATTATTTCCCCAAATCCTAAAACCTTTTTATTATTTGTTTTTAACATCTTTTATTTTCTCCACAAATTCTTTAGCTAGTTTTTCTATATCTTCTAAGCTTCCTGCTCCAAATAATGAACTACCTACTCCTACACAAGAAACTCCCATTTCAAACCACTTCTCTACATTATCTATACTAACTCCACCTGTTGGCATTATTTCAACGTGAGGTATTGGAGCTTTTATAGCTTTTACATATTTAGGTCCAAATACGTCTCCTGGGAATAATTTTACCATTTGATTTCCATTTTCTATAGCATTCATTATTTCAGTTACTGTCATACATCCTGGTAAATAAAGAGTGTTTAATTCCTTACATACTTCATTAACTTCTTCATTATACCCTGGACTTACAACATATTTTGCTCCAGCTAAAATTGCATCTTTAGCCATTTTTTTATTTAAAACACTTCCAACACCTAATATAAGATTTTCATCACAGCTTAATTCTTTTATTAAGTCAACAACATTAGGTATTGAATACGTTAATTCTACTGCTCTTATTCCACCATTTACACAAGCATTAATATATCCTTTAGCTTCATCATGGTCCTTTGCTCTTATTACTGCAACAATTCCCTCATTTTTTATAGTATTTAACATAATCTATCTCCTATACTCCTGAGTAAGCACTAAATGCTCCATCTACTGGTATTACTACACCATTTACAAATCCTGATGCCTCACTACTTACTAAATATAATAATGTTCCTATTAATTCTTCAGCTTCACCATATCTTCCCATTGGTGTACTATTTAATATTTTTTGACTTCTTTCTGTTGGAGTTCCATCTTCATTAAATAATAACTTTTCATTTTGAGCTGTTACAAAGAATCCAGGTGCTATAGCATTTACTCTTATTCCAACCTTTGACATATGTACAGCTAACCATTGAGTAAAATTACTTACTGCAGCCTTTGCTCCTGAGTATGCTGGTATTTTAGTAAGAGGAGTATATGCATTCATTGAAGATATATTTATAATTGTACATCCTTCTCTATTTATCATATCTCTACTAAATTCTTGTGATGGAAGTAATGTTCCTAAGAAATTTAAATTAAATACAAACTCTACCCCTTTTTGATCTAGGTCAAAGAATGATGTTAATTCTTCATTATCTAAATCTTCTTCAAGTAAGTATTCTTTAGTTGTAGTTCCTTTTGGATGGTTTCCACCAGCTCCATTTATTAATATATCACATGGGCCAAATTCTTTTAAAATTATCTCATGTGCTCTTTTTAAACTTTCTTTATCTAAGACATTAGCTTCTATACCTATAGCACATCCCCCGTTGTCTACTATTTCTTTAGCTTTAGCTTCACAAGCTTCTTTCCCTAATGCAAGTATAGCTACTTTAGCTCCACATTTAGCTAAAGCATCAACCATAGCCCCACAAAGTATACCTGTACCACCTGTTACTACAGCTACCTTATCTTTTAAGTCAATACTAAATGGTAATTTCATATATTGTACCTCCACTCTTATGATATACTTGTATACTAGCATATCAATTTTACTAATGCAATACCTTTTCCCAAAATTCTACAATAAATTGCAAATATTTTTACAATTCATTATAAATAAAAAGTATATAAAACATACACTTGTAATTTATTGATGTATGTTTTATATACTTTTACTTGAAGAACGCCTTTAGTTCTTCATTTTCATTTATTAATGTTTCCCATTTACTTGCAGGTTCTACTATATGTTTGTTTATGTACGTATCTATCTTATCAAATTTATTATTTTTAATTATATCTAGCATTTCTTCATGCTGTTTTATTATCTGCATTTTATTGCTTTTCATTTCAGCTAAAAGCCGCATTCTATTATAGTGAGTGCCTATATTCATAATAGCATCCCATATATTTGCTTTATTACATCCTAAGAATATTAACTTGTGAAAATTTTTATCTAAATCATGAAACTCAATTTCTTTTCCTGCTTTATCAACAACTAATTTTTGTGCAAATAAATTCTTTTCTAATTCTATAAATAATTCTTCTGGAAATCCACTACAAGCTTGTATTAAAACTTCTTTTTCTAGAACAGATCTCATAAATATGGCTTCATTTATAAGGTCCATATCTATCAATGATACATAAGTACCGGCTTGAGGCTTAACTTCAATAAGGTGTTCATTTTTTAATTTCATTAAAATTTCTCTTATTGGTGTTCTAGAAATTTTTAATTTTTCAGATAAATTAGACTCACTTAATAATTCCCCTGGTTTTAAATCTAAATACATAATATTATCTTTTAAAACCCTATAAGCATATTCTTTTGCTATTTCTTTGTGTTTTCTCTCGTAAAGTATCATTTTCCCTCCAATATATTATTTTAATATATGTTATAAAATTAACATTAATATAATAAAATATTAACATATACATTCTTTTTTATAATATATCTTAATTGGATAAATTTAAAGTATAAAAAAAGAATTTACTACATTATTTTTAATATTTTAACTTTTATCAATATAATTATGTTCTATATTTATTAAGTAATAAAGCTTTAGTGTAATTAGTTGTATACAATGGGAAGTCTTTATTTGAGGCTATTGAAAGAGAAAATCTAGCTTCTTTAAAATGGATTTCTACTTATGTACCTGCTGTAAGCCAATTAAGTAAAGAGTGTCATAAAAAATAAGAAGATAAGCTTATACTTATCTTCTTATTTTTTTATATTGTTGATTAACCATTTTTAAGATAATCTACATCTTCTTGTCAGTTTATTATTTACATTTTTCTATGACAATTTAGACATAGTTTCTGTACTTTCTATGGTGTCATCTCCACCTTTTGATAACTATACTATGTGATGTATCCCTAAATATGCTTCTCCCCTTGCTTTAAGTTAAACCTATTACTCATTACAATTTAATTTATATAATTAACTTGTTTTAATTTTAATTGAATAAAATTCTGATTTTATAATCTAAATTTTTTATTTCTCAGCATACATTTGCAATAGTTTTATAACTTAAAAATATAGTTGTTATTAAAGGGTAATTTCAAATTCATTACATATATCTTTTGTTAACTTTGCCAATGGTCTTCTATGCAATTCATCTTTATCTATATAATTCGAAAATATTAATCTAATAATTTCTTCCTTTGATTCGAATAATTCACTAAACTCAGATTCAATAAATTCAATATAATCATCATTATAAATAATTGCTTTTTTTATTATCTCAAAAACATAGTCTTTGTGATTTCTATATAACGCCTCAAGCTTAAATGTTTTTTTTGAGTTTTCAACTTTATCAACCGAATTAATAACCTTATTACTACACTTTATCTCCAGCTCAAATTGATCGGACTCTGCTTTTAAATAGTCAATTCCTCCTTTTGAATTAGGATAGGTAGTAAAATAATATCCATAATCATCAAAAGATTCTTCATATGGATATATATGTTCTTCTAATCTAAAATCTTTATCTAACTTTAATCTTGAATTGCACAACTGACAACTTGGAATAAAGTTATATAACGACAATCCTAAAATGGGATAAATACTTTTGGGATAAAAATGATCTAGGTCTGCTGTTGTTTTACATTTAAAATTTTCATTATATGCACTTATATATTGTCTATTACAATATGGGCACACTTCTAACTTCATATCACTAATTAGTTTATGTCTATCCCAACCTTCTCTTCCTTTAACTAATTTCTCATAATCAAATAAACTTGATAATTCACTATTTATCTTCAATCCTTCTCTATATTGTGGATAGTTTTGATCTATAAAATCATCTTTATGCTTTTTTCCATAGCATCTACTACATTCTTTTTTAATATTTTGTATAAACTTTTCTCCCTCCAAATTGTGTGGATAGTTTTGATCTATAAAATCATCTTTTTGTTTTTTTTCATAGCATCTGCTGCATTCTTCATTAATATTTTGTATAAATTTTTCTAGTGCCGAATCATACTCTGAACCATTGAAACATCCTTTTATTTCATTTATTATTTTATCTTTAGATTTTTTTCTTCCATGAAAAAATTTATCCAATAAATCAAGCTCATATTCATCTATATATTTAAATGTTAACTTCCTTAATTCATTTACACATTTAAGCATAATTTCTCTTTCCCCAATAAAAATTGAATCAATATTTTCGTCTATATATGTTATTACTTCACTCAGTAATTCATCCATAATTTCTTTTTGGGTAGTCTTTCTTGACTCCTTATAATCATCTTCTATTATACTCTTAATAAATTTTACATGATTTTCTTTTATAATATCCCAATTCTTTATTTTAAAAGTATCTATTTTTATCAATTACTTATCCTCCAAAGCTGTTTTTACTTTATCTAAAACCTTAGATAAATTTTGTTCCACTTGCCTTAATTTATCTTTATCTGAAATATTTAATCCGTTTTTTATCAATAGGTCTATTTCAGATTCTAATAGAATAGATATACTTTCTTCTTGATATTTTTCATTGTATAATTGCATTAATTTTTTTCTTATAACTGGTTCGCCTATACTATTTATAATCATCAGTGAACTATGTTTATCTAACTTTCCATCATATTTTTTATCTGTTAAAAAACTTAATACGTTATTAATTTTTATTTTAGCAAACTCTCCTGTTGTTGATTTCATAAAAAAAGATTTTTTTAATAATGAAGTTATATTTGATGCAAATGTTTCGTCATCTTCACAATATAATGAACTTTTATTTTCTTCATCTACTATATCTTTTTTAAGCATAACAAGATTGTTTCTGGGAATATCTGTAATCAATAAAGGAGTGTTAGATGCAAATACTATTTGTATTTTGTATTCTTTAAATATAATATTTAAAAATCTCAATATTTTATATATATATACTCTTTGCCATTCTGGATGTAGATATAGTTCACCTTCATCTATAAGTAAAAGTATATTTTTATTTATCTTCTTATTATTTTTAATTACATCATATAGCCTTGAGTATGTTTCTAGCATTGCATATTCTCCAGATGAAATATTTCTCCATGTAAAAGTTATTATATCTTGATCAATATTCACTCTTTCTAAAATATCTAATAATTTCAATACAATTTTACTGTTGTCTTTTATACTAATTTCTAAGCTTCCTAATTTTTCATTACCTATAGAGACTGTTCCGTTTGAGTATTGTCTTTTAACTTGACCATCATGTATTTTTATATTTTCTGTATTATCACTGATTATTTTATCTATAATTTTAATTAAATCGATATAAATTTGGTGTACTATCTTAAATTCATCTACATCAAAATGTTTGAGTCTCTTATTTTTAAAATAAGCATACCACATTCTCCAGTACTCACTAAGTAAAGAAAATATATCCTCTTTAGTTATACCTACACTATATTTTTCCTCGTGTATTTTGAATTTTTTAGGATCATCTACTGGCCTTTGCATTTCTTCAAAATAAGCATCTAATATAGCTATTAAAAAAGTTTTACGTACAATATTAACTTCACTAGTATCATTAAGTTTTCTATATATTTTATTTTCAATATAGCTCTCTTTAGCATTTATATTTTCATCATGAAATCTTAGACTAGGTTGTCCATAAATAAATGCACACGAAATATTTAAAGTTTTAGGCAGTACTATATCTTCATCTTTTATATTAAAATGATTTATAATAAAACATATTTGCTGATATATTTGTTTTATTTTTAATGATTTAAAAGTATTTATTCCGTATTTATTATTACGTATGTTTTCTTCTCTATTTATTTTTCTAGGAGCCCTAATTCCAGTAAGGTTTATTTTATTTCTCCCTAAATTCGCAAGAATTCCATTGATTGAAATATCATAATATCCATTATATTCACTTGTTAAAATTTCAGGATATGTATTATCAAATATGTTAGAAAAATAAATACAAGTAATGTCTTTTAATATTTGACTTTCCCTAACAACCTGTTTATGATTATTTTCTATTATTAAATTTTCTGTATTTTCACTACCATAAATAATAACCTCAACCTCTATATCATCAGGATATTGTACATTTTTAGCTGTTTTTATAAATTTTTCATGCGAAAAAATTATTATTTTATCATCTTTAATAAACGATAATATTAGTTCATGTTGAAACTTATCTTCACTACTTAATTTTGAAATTTCACTATCGTATATAATTCTTCCTATATTATTTAAAATTGTAGTTTTACCAGATCCATTTTCCCCTACAATACCTGTTAAATTTGTAATATTATTAGATTTCGTTACATTAAAAAATGATTCTATATACCTATTATTTTTAACTATTTTAAGTTCACTTTCACATTTTTTATATTTAAATGTATACTTCCCTCCAAAATTTACCCCTATATTATTTACTGAGTTGCAATCTTCAAAAAAAGCAAATAAAAGTTCCACTTGTTCTCCTCCTGTTTTCATTTATGTCTTGTAAAAATTAAAAACATAAAAATCTATGATATAAATAAAAAATACTTATTTTATTAGCTATACGTTCAAGTGCTATGTTTTTTTACGAAATAGTTTTATATTTTTAGTAATCTGACGAAATGTCAAATGCTGACCTTTAAGCTTTATAGTAAATGAATATATCATAAACATAAAACTCTACTCGCACAAAGCAAATCTTCAAAGCAAATATAGTAAAAAACTAGTTATTAACACCTACACTTCTTAGAAAATCATAAGTCTCATCTAAATTCTCATCATAAGGAATATATAAAATCATACCTTTTCTACTTCTAGTAAGTAAAACCCTATAAATATTTTCCATAATCAAATTAGGATCTTTATACTTCTTCAAATGGTATCCAAGCTTACTTTCATCAAAATCAAATTTACCATTTTTAACAACATAATCTCCACCAAATATAACAATAGGAAAATCTATCTCTAATCCCTGACAAGCAAACTCTGAAGCAGCAGTTTCCATTTTATTACAATCTCTTAAAAACCACTTGCCTGCCTCTCTTGAGTCTATATAGCTTGTAAAATTACTTTTTCCTAAGGCTTTTTTAACATTTTCAAAATCATTTCCTTTTACCTTTGAAGATATAAGAAGACCATGCTTTAAATTCTTATTTTCAAGATTTTCAACAAACTCTCTACACTTATTAAAATCACGACTTACCTTAATAACAAAACCTTTAGACTTTATATGATCTAACTCTTTTCTTGCCTCAAGAACATTACAACTTAAAACTGCTTCAATAAATTTTGATATATCTATAAAATTATTTCTAATAGACACATCTAGGTGCAACTCATTTACTATATTTAAATTTTTAACCTCTGAAAAATCTTCTTTAAACTTATCAGGTAAATATATATCATAATCTAGTCTATCTTTTAATGCCTCTACCCAAAGTTTAATTCCTTTTTCTTCTCCTTCATGGATAGATTGTCCATTTCCCACAAAACAAACTAAAGTAACATCCCCTTTAGCTTTGTAGATTTTATCACATATATCAATTAAAGCTTGCGGCTCACTTATACCACCTGAGTTCATCTTTTCCTCATCCCAAGCTCTTTGGGCTTCATCAAATAATAAAACATTATAATTTGGAATTTTATTGTTGTTCATAAACTCTCTTTTAAACTTAATAGCTCCTTTTATATAAGCTTTACCTAAACCTTCTTTTCCAAGTGCTTCATCAATTTGAGCTTCTATAACATTTACAAGAGGTCCATTTCCTGATAAATATATAGCTCCACCTTTATTAGTATTCTTGCTTTGTATATACTTGTTGTAATTGTATAAAAACTTAAGAGCTACAAGAGTTTTTCCCGCACCTGGAACTCCACTTACAAACACTACATTTTTACCGCGATTTTTTGTCATGTTATTAAATACTATTTTCTTAAGTTGTGTATAGGCTTTTTCTATATCTCCATCTGAAATACTTTGTATATGTGGTAACTTACCACTTTTAAATAAATCATAAGTAGCACTTAGTATATCTGGTAATGGTTCATATTCAGAATTTATAAATTCCTGTGCTTTTGATTTGTTTGAAGGTGTTAGATTTTTAAAATCTATTTTTTCTAGGAAATTTTCTTTATTTAAGATTTGAAAATTATTTATGTTTTCACTTAGGTTTCCTTTTGTTAATACTAAGTAACTTTCCACTTGTAGATTATTTTCTCTTGTAAAATTGTGATAGTTATATAGATCTTCTCTATATCCTATAGCCTGAGATATATCATCTTCTGTGTAGGTTTGTTTATTTTTAAATTCTAAGATTATTACTTTTTCATCAAATAACATAATAACATCCGGTCTTCTTCCTCCCTCTAGTGGTAGAAAGTATTCAAATATACATGTTATATCGTAAGTTTTATTGTTTAATAATTCATTTTGGTTATTAAGAAAATCTATACAGGCATCCCAAGCTGCTATTTGACCTTCTTCTACTATAAAACCTTTAGCTTCTGTATATTCTTTTAGTTCATCTATTAAATCTTTTTTATTTAACTTTTTTAGCTCATTTAATTTATATATTAATCCGTTCATAGTTCTCCTCTTATAAATACTTTAACTTTTTATCAATACCATTATATTCCATATTTATTAAGTAATAAACCTTTAGTATAATTAATTGTATACAAAGAGGTGATTTAAATGAAAAAAACGATAAAAGTAGTTGCAGCTATTATAGCAAATGAAAATGAAGAGATATTATGTGCTTTAAGATCTCCTGAAATGACTTTGCCTAATATGTGGGAGTTTCCTGGTGGTAAGGTTGAAGAAAATGAGTCTTTATTTGAGGCTATTGAAAGAGAGATTAAGGAAGAACTTGATTGTGATATAAAAGCTTTAGAGGTTTTTAATGATAATACACATGATTATGGCAATTTTATAGTTAATCTTATAGCAATTAAGTGTAATTTAGTAGGTGGTGTTCCTGTTGCTGGTGAACATTCTAAGCTTGTTTGGTTAAAAAGAGAGAACTTAGATTCTTTAAAATGGGCCCCTGCTGATGTACCTGCTGTAAGTCAATTAAGTAAAGAGTGTTATAAAAAATAAGAAGATAAGCTTAAGCTTATCTTCTTATTTTTGTATTATTTATTAATCATCTTTTTTAGATAATCTACATCTTCTTTTGAATTAATTATATGCATTTTTCTATGACAATTTGGACATAAAGCTGCTGTGTTTTCTATAGTGTCATCTCCTCCTTTTGATAACCATACTATATGGTGTACCTCTAAATAAGGTTCTCCTTTTGAGTTTTTAAAAGGAGCTTCATTTCCACAAAGTTCACAAATTCCATTAGCTCTTCTTCTTGTATATTCAACTACATATATATTTCTATTATAAGTTTCTGATACTACGTTTCTAGTTCCTGGTTTCCCTTTAACTTCTTTAGCTTTTTCTTTTAATTCTTCATTTGAAAGTTTTTTTGCTTTCTTTTCTTTTTGTTCTGTATTTTGATTTATTATTTCTTGTTTAACTTTAGGTGTTTCGTATTCATCAATTAACTTTAATTTAAATATCCATACTTTTCTATCTAGACCATCTTCATCTTTTTGCATAGCTTGATATGGTTCTCCACTTAATTTCACCTGACCTACATATGTATATTTCTTTTTTTCAAACACTTCAAATAAGTGTACTTCTACTCCATTTATATTGCTTTGAGCTAAAGTTTTGTTTTGCATAAAGTCTAAGCTTTGATCACCTTTTTTCCCCATACCTGTGTAGTGAAACTCAGCACCATACCATTTGTCTTCATATAGTCCTTTAGTTTCATCAGATATAAGGACAAGTGTATTTGTTTTGTTTGACTTTCTCATACCACCTTGCCCACTGCACTTGAACACTTGCATTAGGTCATCATTTATCAATATATCCCCTTGTTTTAAATTAAATCTGTTGCTCATGCCAATCTCCTTTTATATATCATTAAACCACTTATTTTTTAACCATTCATATTAATTATATTATGAGAAATCTTATTTATTCTTAAGCTTAAATAAAAAAGCACTAATTTTATAGACTCCTACTTTAAATTCAGCGCTTTTATAGCTATCACATATTCAATTTATGCCACGAATTTAATACAGCATATTTATTAAACTGTCTATTTACAAATATTGCTTTAATAATATTAATTAAATTTTAATCTCATTCCTAATAATAACCTATACTCCTACATATTTTCTTATCTTATCTATGTACTCTTGTAAAAACTCAATTTCATTCCAACTCAATAACACTATAAAAGGAATTGATGCTTGAAAACCAAATTCAAATGCTGCAACATTTAAATTATACTCATTAAATTCACTATAAGTATATATAATATTTCTTTTATGATCTCTAAACACATTATCCTTAAAATCATAAAATAAGTCAAAATGCCCTATTTTATTCCTTAAACCTCTATTTATCAGTCTCAAAACCCCTTCGAATTCTTCGTATTCTTGCAACTGCTTCATTTTTTTACTTAATGTATTATTCATATCCTTTTTCGTAAACGTTGGTGATTTGATATTAAACATTTTCATAAATAAAGTCAAATGTCTTGATGAATTCTCAACCATATCTTGATATCTTTTCATACAAATATTTATGATATTGTTTTTATCTACTATATCACTATATGAATCTAAGTTTTTATTTAGTGATATACTCTGAAATGCAATTTCTTGATTACTTTTTATTAGTCTATATTCATATTCATTAAATACTTCAACAAATTCATTAGGGTTCTTCTCCATTACATCCAAGTAAAATAAAAATAACTCTAGAGCTACTCTGAACATATTTCTTAAAAAATTCGAATCCTCAGATAAATATTCATCACATTTTCTATATAAAAACTTTTTATATTCTTCTCTATTACTATAATCTATATCTTCTATTCCATAATATGAGTTTATAACATCATACTCATCCTGCAAACCTAACCCCTCATATACTTTCATGTAGTCTCTCCTTAAAATTTTGTATTATAGTAATTGCATACCTTTATAATTTATAATTCTATTTTACTTATTTTAATCTTAAATTGCTATTTATCATAATTAACTTTTTAAATTAACGATTATAATATCATTTGGAGTATCTTTACATCCTAACATCTCTGTAAAAACATCCTCATAATGTTTATTCCATTGTTCTTCTGAAGTCTCTATATAAGTTGGGTCATCTACAATATTTAAAAGGACTAATTTAACATTAAACCCCTTTTCCTTTAATTTAACTAAAAAAGTAATTCTATTACCAATTTGATAATATTTATTGAACCAAATATCTTCATCATAATCTGTTGATGATATTTTATTATGTACTGATTTCATAGAAGATTTAATTTGATTAATACTTTTTGAATTACTTGCACTGCATTTTGTACGAGTTTCATTAATGTTTGCCTTAGCTTCAACTAAAATAATTGTACCATTTTCATCTATTCCTACCCCATCCCATGATGGTCCTTTATCTGGCCAAAAATCTAGTTGATCTTTAGAAATCCCTTTAATTTCATAAGTTTTTAATTCTCTGTAATCATCCTTAAGTAATGGTGATAACCACTTAATATTCCCTATATTGCTATCTTTACTTTGAATAGCTTTTGTAAGAACTATTCCATCACATAAATTCACTACTGTTTGCATCCAAAACTTGCTTCCCTTTTTACCTATACCTATGGACGTATTGCTTGCCATAATATTCATCCCCTTTTAAGTTTTATATTTTCTTAAATATATTTATGGATAAATTCATTTTCCTAATTTTTAATTTTATTGGACTTTTATAATTGTTTAAATAATACTTAAATCCATATATATATTATCATATTTTTGTTTTATTATATCAGCTTATTCTGCTGATATTAATTACTAGTTACTAGTTTTAATTCTAATAAAAAATAACTTATTTGGTAGTCTAAGCTTTAAAATCAGTGCCCTAAAAATTAATCTACCAACTTCCAATATCCAGTCCTAGAACTTACAAACAACTCAGTTCCGTCAAACTCCTTATACTCAACACAACCTCTTTTTAAAATCTTTTGTACTATAAAACTAGACTCAGCCATACCTGAATGTATAATAATTTTTGCTAACTTTCCAAATCTCATTTCTCCATTTTCATCTAATATCTCTATTATCTTAACCTTAATCTCATCTAACTGCGCTTTAGTATACTCCATAATCTATCTCCTTTAATCTTGTATACATCTATATTAACAAAACACAACTATAAATTAAAGTTTAAAGTGCTAATCCAAGACACTTAAGAAATCTATTGCTTGTTTCTATATTGACAGTCTTGCAATAAAGTTATAATATCAATAGGATTGTAGTTTTTTTTATAGTACATAGAAAATTAAGTTCATTTTAAAACTATTAATCAATATAATTTATATAATAATAAAATTAAAATAAAGGATGATAAAAAATGACAGAACAAAATTTAAGCTTGACTGATGAGATTAAAAGAAGAAGAACCTTTGCAATCATTTCCCATCCCGATGCAGGAAAAACTACATTAACTGAAAAGTTTCTATTGTATGGAGGTGCCATTCGTGAAGCAGGTTCGGTTAAATCAAGAAGATCTCAAAAACATGCAGTATCTGACTGGATGGAAATTGAAAAGCAAAGAGGTATATCTGTTGCCTCAAGTGTTCTTCAATTTGAATATAATAACTTTTGTATAAATATTCTTGATACTCCAGGGCATCAAGATTTCAGTGAGGACACTTATAGAACTCTTATGGCAGCAGACAGTGCAGTAATGGTTATTGACTCTGCTAAAGGTGTTGAGGATCAAACTAAGAAATTATTCCAAGTTTGTAAAATGAGAGGAATACCAATTTTCACTTTTATCAATAAAATGGACCGTAAAGGAAAGGATCCTTTTGAACTACTTGAGGATATTGAAAATGTTCTAGGAATTCGCTCTTGTCCAGTAAACTGGCCAATTGGTTCTGGTAAAGAGTTCAAAGGTGTGTTTAACCGTCATAAAAATCAAATTGAAGTATTTGATGATGGTAACCATGGACAAGATATTGCTAAGTCTATAACTGGAGAGGTGTCTGATGAAAAATTTAATACTTTATTAGGTGATGCTCTTCATGAACAACTACTAAATGATATTGAACTTTTAGATATTGCTGGAGATAATTTTGATTTAGATGCAATATTAAATGGTGAATTGACGCCTGTATTCTTTGGAAGTGCCCTTACTAACTTTGGTGTAGAGCCATTTTTAGAATCATTCCTAGAAATAACATCACCACCAAGTCCTCGTAGCAGTAATTTAGGCGATATTGATCCTAACACTAATAATTTCTCAGGATTTATATTTAAAATTCAAGCTAATATGGATAAAAATCATAGAGATAGAATTGCATTCCTTAGAATTTGCTCTGGTAAATTTGAAAAAGGTATGACAGTAACTCATGTACAAAGAAACAAAAAGGTCAAACTTTCACAACCTCAACAGTTTGTGGCACAAGACCGTGTTATAATAGATTCAGCTTACCCAGGGGACATTATAGGTATACATGACCCAGGAATATTTAATATTGGTGATACATTAAGTGAAAAACAATCAAATTTACAATACACTAATATACCACAATTTGCTCCTGAACACTTTATGAGAGTATCTACAAAGAATGCCCTTAAAAGAAAACAATTCGTAAAGGGTATTACACAATTATCAGAAGAAGGTGCGATTCAGGTTTATAGACAACCTAATGGTGGTATGGAAGAACTTATTATAGGAGTAGTTGGAGTTCTTCAGTTCGAAGTTTTAGAGTATCGTCTAAAACAGGAATATAATGTTGATATACTAATGAACCCACTACCTTACCGTTATGTACGTTGGATTGAAAATGATCTTTCTAAATTTGGTAAGCTTTCAATGACAATGGATACATTACTAGTTGAAGATAAAAATAGCAATCCAGTATTGTTATTACAAAACGAATGGTCTATTAGACATCTACTTGAGAGAAATGAAGGTTTAGTTTTAAAAGAAACTTCTTTATAAAAAATAAATTTTAATCCCCCTGCGTCTATTTTAAACGTAAGGGAGATTAACACAAAAAAACTACTAAATTATAATTTAGTAGTTTTTTTATCCTCTTTTCGAGAGTTTGAATGTTTAAGATGAATTGTGGAAATAATATCTGCAGTTAAATATGTATTCTCTTAATTGTATAAATAAGATACTATTTTATTTATACTAAAGACCTTATTTTATTTTTTAATTTTTCTTTTCTATTTCTAATAAATTTTTCAAAATACTCTATATCAAGCTCAATTTCGGAGTCTACATATAAGTCTTCATTTAAAATATTATTTTCTAATGCCCACTGCTTTAAGCTTTTATCTTGCTTAGATTCATTTAATCTTCCATTGATAAGTTGTAAATTTAATATGCTATTCCAGTTATTTTTATCTCTTGCAAATTCTAATGAATTACTAGGTATAATTTTTTTCAATTTATTTTCATTATTAAATACAGATGCTGGATGCATATGATCCTTATGAAAATCTTGATTATAATAATCTAAATTAGGATATAGCAATGATAGTATGTAAAAAGTCTCATTGCTTTCATATTGAGAATTTAATAATCCTTCTATCAAATCATCCTCCATAGAATAATTTTTTGAAGGATCATTTTTAAATTTATCTATAATTTCTTCTAGCGGAAACTTGTTTCCTAAATTTTTCTCTAAAATTCTTCTTATAGTAACTAAAACTCTATCTGGTTGACCCCCAAATATAGATTTTATAAAAGTAAGGTTTAGCCATTTTCTTATATTACTCTTATCTTCTTTATCATATGTAGCACTCGTTATCTTTGATGAAAGATTATTATAATAAATATAATATATTATTGGTATAGCCGCATTTTTAGCTCTAAATGTTTTATCGTTGAAACCTATTCTCTCAACAAGTTCAAAAGCTGATATAATACTATTTTTTATCTCAAACCAATTATCTTCAAATATTTTAACATTATCATGTCCAAAATTTTTCAATTGAAATCTAATGTCTTTTGTAAACAAAACTAAACATGTTTTTAATATAAAATCTTTATTTATAATAAATCCAGGTCTTCCTATTGAGTTTACCTTTGTAACCAAGTCATCAATTTCTTTTCTTGCATCAATTTTCTTCCAATTTGCCGATGCAATAGACATAAGTAAATCAGAAAAATGTAGTGGGGTTCCTCCGCTATTTGTTCTTATAAAAATTTCAAGTACTTTATCTGGTTCTTGTTCTTCTTCTAAATAATAGTTTATTAATTTATCTTCATGAATTTTTCTAAACAAATTAAATAATACATCATATGCATAAGCATTCTCTTGTAAGTTCTGATTTTTAATATATTCTTCTACTTTTTCCTTACTATTTAACCTTAATATTGTTCTTACTTCAAACCATATATAATTTTTATCATTTGAATATTTATCTAAATCTCTTTCTGACAAAAATCTAAAATCATACAACTTTTGAGTGTCATATTCTTGATTAACTAACTTACCTATATTCAAATATAATTTTCTTGTTGGTAAACTATCTTCATCATCTTTCCACCATTTTCGTGGCATCTTATATGCATATGAGCCATGTAGTCCTATGTATAAACTAGTTAATCTTTGTTGTCCATCAATTACAGCTTTAAAATTATTTATTCCTGCTGTATCTATATCAATATTATTTTCATGAAAAAATTCTCTATACTTATTTAGAAATTCATAAAATTTATAATTACATTTTATTTCTTCAGATTCTACACTCCAAAACATAAAAGAATTTATTGGGTATCCTCTCAATATACTATCAAATAACATTTCTATTTGTGTACTTGTCCATGTAAACTTTCTCTGAATAGCTGGTAATAAATATTCACGAGAATGAATATTATCTATAGCTTCTTTAATTGTTATAGGTTTTTTAAAACTACTGCTCATATTAACAATTCTCCCATTTAATTTATAATTAATAAAATATAGCTCTAAAAGCATATATAAATTTATTAAACTTTTCAATATTATAAAATTGATTTATTTTTTAATTTTATTTTTTTACTTCTTATATATTAAATGCTTTTAACTCTTCTAGTTTTTTAACTGCTTCTTTTTTATTTCTTATATATTTTTTATCTGCATTAATTTCAATTGCTTTATCATAACACTTTATAGCTTCATCATATTTTTTTGATTTATATAGTATATAGCCTTTATTGTTTAAAGCTTTATCATCTTTATCATTTTCGTTTAAAACTTTATTATAATACTCTATAGCTAAATCATATTTTCTTCTTCTATCATATATATAAGCAATATTAAAATTAGCATCTCTATTATTATTTTCTATATCAATAACTTTATTGTAAGCTTCTAATGCATTATCCCACTCTTTAAGTTCTTTATAGCAATCACCTATAAATAATAAAGTCCATGTATCTTTATCATCTATGTCTATCATTTCATTTAAAGTTTCTAAACATAATTTATATTTTCCATTATTAAATCTAGCTAATGCCTTTATAGATAATGCATATTCATGTCTATCATACATTGCTAATACTTTGTTTGCATAAGATATTGCTCCATTATAATTTTCTCTATCAAACTCCATAGCTGATTTTATATTTAATCCAGCTACACTTTTACTATCCCTTTCTAATACCATATCTGAAAGTTCTTTTGCTTTTGCTATATTTCCATCCTCATAACTTTCAATCATAGCTTCTTCTATGTAATCTATATCTAAAGTTTTTATATCTTCATCAAACTTATCACCTTTGTTATAATTTTCCCATCTAGTAAGTAGTTGAAGATTTTCTAATACTGTTAATCCTCCTTTAGACATGGGTTTTATATGATCTATTTGGAAATACTTCTTACTTTTACTTTTATAACTTCCAGTTGCACTTTTATAGTATCCCTCTTCATCTTGATACTTTTTATAAACTGCATCACTTAATTTTCTCCAATAAGCTATATCTTTTTTATATATTTGGCTCATAGATAATTTTTGATACTCTACTTTTTCATACTCTACGCTTGGAGAATTAATTTCACCTTTATTTAATTCATTATATACAGCTCTACTAACCTCATTTATAAAAATATGTTTATTGTTATTAAAATAAATCTTCCATCCAGCTTGTTCATCTTCCCATTTTTCCTTTAGATAATCATTTTGTTTTCTTGGTCCAAAATCATTATCTACTATTTCTTTTGCTAATACTGATACATCATATTTTTCCCTTCCTTCAAAAGGAATAAATAGAGGCGTTTCTTCTGTTAAATCGTAATATCTAAATATATCTTTTATATCACTTTCATTAAATCCTATGTCTAAATCATAACCTTCAAACTCATTGTTTAAAATATAGTTATACATTTTTTCTAAATCTTCTTCAGTTGGAGCATCTCCTCTAACTTCAACATCATATTTCCTAAATATTGAGTTCATATTATTCATCAATTGTTCAAAAGGCTCTTTTAAAGGTTCAAAAACTAGCACTTCGCAAATTTCTTCTGTTTCATTTTCTTCATTAAATAATGTAAAGTTATATGAACCTATAGGAACAATATCCATATAATTTAATGATACACTTGTAACATCTCCATTCATAAATTTTGCAAATTCTTCTATTAATTTTATTGGTATTAATGTATTTTCTAGTTTGTCAGTCTTTCTTCTTGGTTGATCTTTGAACCCACCACTTATAATTATATTATTCGGGCTTATCCAATTTATTTTCCCTTTCCAATCATCTATAAAACTTACTATATATGCTTTTTCTGTTCCTCCAGCACTTACACCTCTTAGTCCTCTTCCTATCATTTGATTCATAAGTATAGCTGATGTTGTAGGTCTTGTTAAAAATACACTTTGAACACTTGGTATATCTGTACCTTCTGTTAGTATATTTACATTTATAAGTACATCTAATTTCCCAGTCTTAAAATCTTGTATTTTTCTTGCATTTTCTTCATTGCTAATTGCTACACCTGAGTACATATCTCTTACTGAAGATACTACATAATCACTTTTTATGTTGTTTTCGTTAAATAGTGCATTTAATACTAATGCATGATCTATATTAACTGCAAAAACTAAACATTTTCCAAATTCATCTTTATGTTCTATGTAGGAATTAACTATAAAATTATTTCTTTTTTTATTTAAAGCTATTTGTTTAGCTATATTTTCTGGTAAATTTGAAGACATTTTTATAGCTCTTATATCAGCTTTAGTCAATTCATTTTCTAACTCTACTTTTGTATCAAATGATCTAAGTACAGGTTGTGATAAAATTCCTTTATTTATTAAAGTGTTTAAATCCACACTGTAACATATATTGTCTGAGAAAATTTTCCCTAGTAGCCCTTTTTCTTTTTCATCCGTTCTCATAGGTGTTGCTGTTAAACCTATTATTTTTAAATCTTTTTTACATGTGTTTTCTAATATGTTTATTATGTTTCTATATGACTTAGCTACTGCATGGTGTGCTTCATCTATTATTAAACATATATTATCTCTATTTTCTTCTACCCATTTTTTTAAATATTCTTTTCCATTGTTTAAGCTATCTTTACTAGCTACTATAAAATCATCATTTTTATCTATATTTACTGGTCTGTCATGTACACCTGATATTATTCTAAATTTAAAATTATCTCTATTCGGGAGTATGTCTTTGTGTGCTGAGTCCATAGCAGTTTTAATTGTTTGATTTAGTAATTCGTGTCTATGAGCTAACCATAATACTTTTTTATTTTTATCTATAATTTGATTTAATACCCAATACACGCTAGTAAATGTTTTCCCCCCACCTGTAGGTATTACTAGTAATGACTTATATATATCTTTTTTGCTACCTTCATTAAGTGCTTTTATTGCATCTTTTTGATGTATATATAAGCTTCTTGTACTATTTGATGGTTGTATGTTTATTATTCCTGAGAATTCTTTTTCTAGATTCATAAATTTATACTCCTTTATTATATCTCTTGTGTTGTATCCTCTTTATTTCCATATTATACCATATTTTTATGTATATATTAAAAAAGGGCAATATCAAAATTAAATGATATTGCCGCTCCATAATTTTATATTTAAAGCACTAATTCTACATTGGTAGTCAATTCTTGCATTTGTTGCTTGTAATGATATCTTTCCACCCCCTATCTAAATTTATTTTGTCGTATAGCTATGATCTATTCGGAACTCATAAAGTAGGTGTTAATTTTTTAACTTCTATTTTAGATATAACTTACCGAATTATAGCCATAATCTCCATGCTAAAATCAAAAAATAATTATCCTCATTAATTAAAATTTTCACATTCATTATACTACAAATTTTGTAATTTAATCCTTATCTTACTCATAATAATTTATTTAATTTTATTTGTGTTATATAAAAACTTATTCGTTAATTGAAAATATATAAAAAAAGATAGTAAAACTTAATTTAAAAATTCACTATCTTTCTTTATTATCATATTTCTATTTTTCTCTATTCATTTTACTTATTCACAGATATGCTTCTCCCTATCAAATCTACGTGAAGTTTTTCTAGTTAATTCAACTTCATATATTTCTTTCCTATAGCTACCTCTTCTAAATCATCTATATACTCAATAAATTCTATCCATATTTCATCTATTATATCAGGTCTATCAATTTTATTAATTGCATCTATTATATTATCTCTATCAAAATGTGTCTCATTTCTAATCAATAATACTTTTTTATGGTCATGATAATTAATAAATTTTTCTCTACATTCATTGTAAAACTCATTTATTTTTAGCTTGATATGTTCTCTCGGAAAATACATTCCTGAAGAAATCTCATCTCTATAAGTATATGTTACTTGAAAACCTTCCTGATTATTTAGTGAGATAAAAAATCCAATATCTTCAACTTGGAACTCATACTCTTTCAATATCTTTTTATTATCTGAAACAATTTTTGCATTTGATAATATAAAGTCTAAAATCTCTTTTGAGATACTTTTAATAAACTCATCTCTTTTTTTTGTTCTACTACCTTTGTAATACAATCCAATTTTATTATATATGGGGTTATATCTAATCTCCCTTACACTATTATATATTCCAACAGTAATCGAATTAATAATTATATCAAAGAATTTATCTATATCTATGTTTAGCTCTTTATACTTTAATCCAATCATTGAATATATATCAGTAGAAAACTTCTCAATATTTTTCTTTCTAGCTGTAATTATATCTGAGTAATTAATATTATTACTATTTATATTCTTTATTCTTTTTAACTCCATAACAACATTATCTCTATCATCAAACTTATTAGTAAATAGCATATCAGGATTTTTCTTACTACTATCTTCTAAATCACAACATTTATTTAATTCATAATCATTTAATTCTGACATTATAAATTCTATTGCTTGTATATATTCACAGTCACTACACTTCTTTCCTTTATCTTTATTATTAAAAATATTATACCTACCTTTATAATATTCATTTCCATTACAACATGGTAATATGTCTGTTATAAACAATTCATTATTACTATTCATAAAACTATCCATATCTCCTCTATATTATAATATATTTATTTTTTCTATCAACTTATTTCCCTAATATTCGCTACTCACCTATAACTTTAATTCTACTAAAAATTTTTTATTCTGTGAATCTAATTTTCCAAATATAATGTTTTTTAGAAGAAAAAGCTTGAGGTTATATAGCAATCTGACGAAACGTTAAAGCCTGCTCTTTAGGCTTTACAGTGCAGGAAGATGCTATATAACCTCAAACACCCCCACGAAACAAACTAAAACTTACCTAACAATCTTTCTAACCTGCATATCACTAATCCCAAACTTACTAGAAAGTTCCCTAAAATTCCCCCCATCAAACTCCTCCTTAATAATCCTATTTCTAGCCTTTTTCACAACAGACCCCTTACTAGGCAAATAAACCGTACTCCCACCACAAAACTCAATCAAACTAATAAAAACCTCCATCCCAAAAACCTCAACCAAATCTCTACACCCCTCTGGAACATCATCAACCTTAACAAACTCTAAAATCTTATCCTCCATAAACTCACCCTCCTAAAAAATTTTTTCTAAACTTCTTTAATATAGAAAAAAACAACTTCCCCCTATAATTAAATTAGAAGCTAACACTTCAAATAAAACTTAAAGATACCCCCATATCTTTAAAGAAAGGAGAACAAAAATGGCAGTTAGTGAAACTAAAAATCCATCAGTTTTAAAAATAAAATTTGACTGTGGACTAAATGACGACGGTAAAACAATAGTTAAATCTCGTACATTCTCAAACGTAGCAGATACTGCTACTTCTCAAGACATACTTGATGTAGCAAACGCATTAATAGGATTACAAAACCACGACGTTCTTGAAATCTTAAAAGTAGATAACACTATATTAAACTAGCGTATCCTAAAATTTTGAAAGGTAGGTGAAAATAAATGGAAACTAAAAAAAGATTAGTAATGACCTTCTTAACTGGTGTAGGTAGAAAAATATCTATATCAATAGATGATCCAAAAGAAAACATAACTGAAGCAGAAATAGTAGATGCTATGAACTTAATAGTTGAAAAAAACATATTCGCTCCATATGGATCTGAATTAGTTGCTACTGTAGATGCGAAAGTAATAGTGACAGATACAGAAGAATTCGACTTAATAACTGCATAGTTTTATCCAAGGGCTATCTCGATATAGCCCTTTTATTGTTGTCAAATAAATTTTTCTATAACTTATTTATGTATTAGATAATTTTTTTAATTATTTTACCTACTCAACTACTCTTTATAAATATTTGTATAATTAGACTACATCATATTATAAGTATTGATAAAACTATATTTAACCGTTCCCTAAAGGTGTTACCTTAAGTGTTGTCCTAAATATTCGTTAACGCCTACATCTAAGTTTTGTGATGTCAAATTATAGCTTTCGTCAACACTAAAAAATACTATGGTAACATCTACTTATCTCTTACAAAAGCCCTTTGAACTCCATAATTTTTCCCAAACCTAAGCTTTCCTTCTCCATTTCTCAAAGCACTCCATCCTTCAATCTTTCTCAAAATATCATTAATCTCTCTAGCATTACTTCCATAAAACATCTTCATATCACCACCAAACAACTCAACCCAAATCTCGGCACTACAAACCTTCTCACGAACTACACATCCTTCTTTTCTCAAAGTATCATTTTCACCTATATATATCCTTCTTTCATAAATATCCATCTTGTCCCAATTTTTAGGAAGCTTCATATCTAAAAACTCTCTTATCATACCTTCCTTGCTATTACTTTCTAAATGTTGTTCTTGTTTTAAAGTAGCTTCTTTTTGAACATCTACATCCAAAATCAACTTTTCACCACATCTATATAAATACAAAGCCTCTGCCCAAATTTGGTCTAGTTCATATTTAGTTAAATCTTTAAACAAATTTTTTACAACTTTATTTCTTCCAACCACCAAAGGCCAATATCTTCTATTACCAGTTCTATCTTTTAAAAACTCACTTTCATTAGTAGTACCAAAAAACACACACTGTCTTTTAAAAGTTTCAACCCTTCTTCCATAAGCTTGCCTATAACTATCTTCAGTTTTTGATATAAAGTGCTTAACTGCTTCTGCCTCAGCTTTTTTAGTAGCCGAAAGCTCTGCCATTTCCACTATCCACGCATTTTGTAACTGTTCATAAGCCTCTTTTCCATAAACAGTATTTAAAGAATCTGAATACCACATTTTCCCTAACAAGCTTATAATATGACTTTTTCCTATACCCTGTTTTCCAACCAAAACCAACATATAATCAAACTTAACACCCGGATTAAAAACACGAGCAACTGCTGCAACAAGCATTTTTCTAGTTACATTTCTTGTGTATTTACTATCATCTGCACCTAAATAATCAATCATTAAACTATCTACTCTACTAACTTTATCCCATGTATTAGAATTTAAATAATCCCTTATTGGGTGATATTGATTTTTCTTTTCTATAATAGCTACTCCATCATTAATCTTGTATGGAGCAACTATACCATAAGCGATATCTATATAAACTCTAAGATTTGCATCATCACTATCTTGCCAAACATCTCCATTTTCCTTATCAATAATTTCACGCCAAGGCAAATCACCTTTAACCATAGTTCTGTTTGAGAATAAGTTATAAGCAATCTTTCCTTTTAAATTAACATCATTTTCTAATATAGTAACTATATTTTTATTACTGGCTTTATACATACCTTTTTTATCTACTTCAAGCTTTGTAACCCAATTGTTTTCATAATTTTTATTTATATTAGTTTCTTGTATATTATAAAATTCACTAAAATCCTCTTTAGCTTTTTTTAGTTTACTATTTCCAAGTTCTAACATAACTTTTTCATCTTGACTTATAAACTCAATCATCTTTATATAAGAAGGTAGTTTGTTAATAGGAGTATCAGCACTTACTTTTTCATCTAAGCTTGAAAACTTATGTAATCTTAATAAATCAAATGAATTACAAAGTTTATCTAAGCATACATCTGTACTATGATGAGAATATGCAAAATCCCCATTTTCATATATAATCAAACCATTAGAACTGCTTCCATTTATATAAGTGTATCTATACTCACTATCACCTTTTTTATAAATATGACTTAAAAACTTTTCAATAACATCAAAGACATTATAAACTCTGCAAAAAGCTCCTATAATGCCTTCTTTTAATCTAGGATTTTCCTTAGGTTTGTTAGAATTATAGTTAATAATCTTTGGCTTTGTTCTTGAAGAAACAGGCCACAAACTTTCATCTTTATAATTTTCATAAGTATTTAATATATCTTTTGGATTGAGCCACTTTTTATCTATAATTTTAAAAATATATTCACCATCTTTACTGGTAGATGGAAAATACATAAGTCTAGAAGGAGAATAGGTAGTATCATCAAAATAGTCTATACCTATATCAAAAGCTATCTTTCTAGCTATAGCTTCATACTGTATAGAATCTACTTCTTTACTTAAAGGAATAACTATCCTAAACCTTGGATTTTCTTTATTATGCTTATGAGTTGTATATATACACATCCCAAAGTCACAATTTTTTTCAATATCCTCTATCATATTTTCATAAGCAAAATCTGCATCCAAAGTTACAAGACTTCTACTTATAACAGTGTCTTTTCTTCTTTTTCCGTTTTTTAAAACTCCACCTACAAACCCACCAACATCTTTTATATTATCTTGTATGTCTTTTGAAAAGTTCATATACTCTTTAAAAGTCTCACTTGTATATGTAGTATTTCTTAAATTATAATTTATAAAATCTGAATATCTAACACTTTTATTAACATAATTAATTTCTTTTCTACTTCTTCCTATAGCTATATTTATAATCTTGTCATGCTTCATATTATCCCCCATCATACTTAATTACTTTTTATAATACATACTTTCAAATCCATCTGCCCTTAAAGTTAAGTCTTTTAAATATGGATTTTCTTCACACATTATTTCACAAATTTCTTCTACACATGAAACTTTATTTTCTACTTCAACTACAATCTCATCATGTACATGCATTACAATATCAAAGCCCCTAGATTTTATATTAAGCATTGCATATCCTAAAATATCCCTAGCTATTGCTTGTACAATATTTTCTACCAACTTTCCTCCATAGGTAGTTAACCTTTTTTGTTTTTTACTTACAGAATCTAATCCTTCGTAAGTTATAACGTATTTGTTAAAAGAATTGTTAAAGTCTACCCTTGGTCTTATATAAGAAAGTCTTCTTCCTGATGGTAGTTTTATAAAAAGTATATTTCCCTCATATATAAAACTTATATTTTTATCTATATTTACAACAGTTTTATCTTTAACAGCTTTTATAAAATCTCTTTCTACTTTTTGCCATAACTTAACAATATTTATATTAGAATTTCTAAAAGCTTTTACAATTTCTATCAGGTCTTCTTCACACAAATTCATATTATAAGCACCCATGCTAACAAGTGCTCCTACTCCACCTTGATACCCCAAAGCTAATTCTGCAATTTTACCTTTTTGTCTTAGTTCACTTTCTTTGGTTATTTTATTAATATCTACATTAAACATTTTAGATGCACTAGCTTCATAAATCTTTCCATGAGTGTTAAATACATCTAGTCTCCATTTTTCATTTGAAAGATAAGCTATTATTCTTGCTTCTATTGCACTAAAGTCTGCTATTATAAATCTATGATTTTTCTTTGGTATAAAAGTTGTTCTTATTAATTGAGATAGTATATTTGAAATGTCTTCATTATATTTATTATATTTATATCTACTAGGCAATTCACTTTTATAATTATTACTTATAATACTTCTTACTTCTTCTAAATTACTTAGCTTATTTTGCGGAAGATTTTGAACTTGTACCAATCTTCCTGCCCATCGTCCAGTTCTGTTTGCTCCATAAAATTGAAATAATCCTCTTATACGTCCATCACTACAAACACATCTTTTCATTGCTTCATATTTTTTAGTAGAAGTTTTATTTAGTTTGCTTCTTAAGTTTAAAACTTCTTTTATTTCTTCAAACTTAGGATTATTTAATACTTCTTCACTTTTTAATAGTTTTTCTACACTTTCTTTATTAAGGGAAATAACTTCTAGTCCTAAACTTTTAAGATATAACTTTATTTGATTATTACTATTTGGATTTTCTACTTTGGTTATGTTTTTAAGTTTTTTTATCAAAGCTTCTTTAAACTCATTATCATATATACAAGCATTTTCTAATAAGTTTTTATCTACTAATACTCCTCTATTATTTATTTCTTGATCTAGTTGCCAAAGCTTATTTTCTATTTCTGGAATTTTAATTTTTTCTAAAACTTTTCTTATACTTCTTTCAACCACTACATCATTTATACAGTACTTTTTAAACTCTTCGTATTTTTTAAGCACTTCTAACTTTTCTTTACTGTTTTCTTTTGAGTTTATTAAATCTAGATTGTCTTTTTTCATAAAAAATCTTATTAAGTTTTTACCTTCTTCTAGTTTTTGTTCTTTTAGTCTTAAAGTTTTGGCCACATTATCAAGTCCATGTGGTAGTCCTAGATATAGAGCGTGAACTTGTGTGCATCTAAACATTTTAGAGCTTAAATTTTTGTTGAAATACTTAGATAAACATACTCTTTCAAAGTTAGCATTAAAAGCTGTTTTTATTATATTTTCATCAAATAAATCTTTTTTAAATTGTGGTGGTATTTTTTCTCCATTTTTTAAATCTATAATTTGAACTTCTTCATCATTATAAGCATAAGCAATAAGTAGTATTTCAAAGTCTTCTTCAATATATTTATAGACCCCACTTTTGGTAAGGTCTATTTTTGAATAAGTTTCTATGTCAATTGATATAGTTGTCATTATATTAAAATCCCATCATCTTCTACTATGTCAAAATCATCTGCTGCACTACTTCTGTTACTTATTCTTTGCCCATCTCTTAGCTTTTGGATATTTAAAAGTCCAGCAGCAATACCACAATTACCACTTTCTAGGTGGTTATATGGATAAAAGTTTATACTTACTCTTCCATAGCAGCCGCTATATAGTTCTTCTGGATTTATAATTTCTTTTAATTCTCGATTAACTACTTGAGGTTTGTATTTAGAATTAGTATTTATATAGAAGTGATTTTTGTATTCTGGTCTGTCTAGTAGATCTCCATCTTTTAAACAAGTTATTAAATCCTCTGGAACTTGTCCACCCCATATATTAAGTCCATTTTTTGTAGCATTAGACATACCTGTATAAATTTTTCCCATAGTTTCACTATTTTCTTTTGGTATAAGTATAGTTAAACCAAACTTTGGCTCTGAGTCTAAATCGTTTACTCTAGCTTCAGTTGTATTTACATAATTAAATCTTACTTCCCCTGTTACCACTTTAGTAATAAATTTCATATTTTATCCCCCTTTTAACTTTTTGTTACCTATGGTAACACTTTATATGAATAATTTATTTATAGGTTCATCTTTTAAAGCTCCCCTTATGGCTTTACAAGTTTTCATTCCTGCTTTCATATTTTTATTTAATATTTTAGTAACACTAGTGTGGCAAATTCCAGCCATCCTTGCAAATTCCCTATTTGTGATATCCTTTCTAATTAATACTTCCCTAAAATACTCAACGTTTAACTCCATTTCCCCTATCTCCTTAATTAGTTTCTTTACTGATTTTTTATTAAACAAGTTTATTAATTTTTGTTACCAGTTGGTAACATTATATTATCATCTTGGTGATTATTCAGTCAATAGGAATACCTTTTTTTGTCAAATCGTTGAATATAATCACCACTTTAGGTATAATACAATTACTGATATCAGTAATTTTTATATATTAATACGTAATTACTTATTTATGTATTTTAGAAATGAGGGTTTGATATATGATAGGAGAATACTTAAAAACTTTAAGGCTTGAGCGTAAATTGTCTCAAAGGGCTTTGGCTGAAAAATCTGGTGTTAGTAATGCTGAAATAAGTAGGATTGAATCGGGCGAAAGAAAAAAACCATCTGAAGAAGTTTTAAGAGCTTTAGCTTTCGTACTTGAAGTAGATTTTAATGATCTTTTAGAAAAGTCTTGTTATTTAAATCTTGAGCCTTCCTTTTATAACGCCAATCTTATAGATAAAACAAATTTCAATATTTATAAAGAACAATGTGAAGATAGATTTATTAGTATTATAACTCCTAGAATTCTTAAAGAAGGATTTAATATGAAATTATCTAAGAAAACTTTTTTAGGTAATATTATAGCTACTAAAGATAATTATATTTGGAGGATTAGATTTATTCCTATCCATGAAAATATAGGAGCTATGGCTAATCGTTATTTAATGGATGTTTATGGATATCTAGCTTGTTATGATGAGTTTAATATTTCTAAATTTACTATTGCTACTAATAATGAAGATGCTTTTAAAAAATTTATAAAGAAAAACCCTGTTAATTTAAATATTTTAGTTTCTGTAATGCTTGTTGATTTAGAGAATAATGAAATTGTTGATGAATATATATTTGAAAAAACACCCCTTGTGTTAGACTATAACTCTTAGGGGTGTTTTTCTTATATATAATTACGTCAATTAGCTATTTGATACAGCTGTTGCTGAAACCGCAGCCATAGTTGCAACCATACAAGCTATTTCTATTGCTATAATTATATCTAAAAATATATTATTACTTATAGTATCTACGTTACTTTCTTCTTTTAAAGAATCTGCATAAGCCGATGCTACTATAGCCGAGCTTATCATATTTCTATTATTTTTTCCTAATGTCCAATTACCAAACCCTTTTACTTCCTTTAGACTATCTGATACTCTCTTTATTTGACTTACTAATGTATCTTCATTGCAATCTAATAATGATATAGCTCCTATTAAAGGATATCCGTAGCTATCTAGCTTGCAATTTTCTTTAGCCATTAAGTCTTTAAGTCTTATAATTTTATCTATGCTTTCATCATTTCTATATTTATCAAAACACATTATATGAGATAAGGCTTGAAGATTATTTGATGGATAAAATCCATTTGATTTAAGATTTTCATAACACTTTTCTATGTACTGTAAATCTTTGTCTATATCTTTTGAGTTTATAGCTATAAGTGCTATTCTACAATAATCATCACTTGAAGTTAAAAATGGATGATGCTTTTTCATAAACTCATATACATACTTCATGTTATCCATACAGGTATCTATATCTATTTTATTTTTATTTTCATATAATATTATTGCTACAAATGGTAGATAAGTATCATTCCAAAAACTCTTTCCTTTTAATTGTTTATATATATCTAAGATTTCTCTAAAATCATTTTCAGCATTAGTTTTAGTTGATAATAATGTAGCTGTATAGTATATGCTATAACCCCTAAAGTTTTAAAAAATTCCTGTGTTGTCTTTTATTATTTTTAGATTTTCTTCTATCTTTTCTTTATTTGCATGTTGATTTTTAATTGTTAGAGATAAAGCACAGCTATATTGTATCATCCCCATACTCCATGCGCCTTTAACCTCTTTTATTTGTTGGTAGTTTTCTATAAATTGTTCTAGTTTATTAGTTATTATATATTCTCTCATAAATTTACCCCTTATAATAATTGAAATTTATATATCTCCCTTAATTTATCTTTAGTTTTTTATATAATTCTAAATCTATGAAATCAATGCATAAGAAAGGAACGCAAATTAATGGCGTTCCATTTTTTTATCCAATTATATATTTGTTGATTAAGTTATATACTTTAAAAAGTAGCTCATCCATATCATCATCTTTTATAAAGTTAAGCTCTATGCATAATCCTCCTGATAGAACTAACTTTATTTCTGAATCTAAATCAAATTTACCTGCTGTTTCTATTGCATAAGTTACTATATTTTTAAATGGTATTGTATAGTATTCTTTTTTCTTTCCTGATATACCTTGCTTGTCTACTACTAATATTCTTTTATCTGTGAATACTGCTACGTCTCTTAATGTTTTTACCGCAAAACATATCTTCTCATTTGATGAAATAAATGGAACTATAGTTTCTGGAACTTCTACTTCATCATAAAATGTAAAACTCTTATTTAAACTTAAATCTGCCACCTGACTTCTCCTTTTATATGTATTTTTGAAAAATATAATACAATTGTTAAAAATTGTATATTTTCATTATACACTTTTTATGGCATATAATTACATAAAAATATTGGACAAATTAATTTTCTAATACGTAAGAGTTTGAGTTTATATACTATATATATCTGAAAATTCTATATCACATCGTTCTACATGCTTAAATTTTCTATCAATATCATATACATTATCTTCTTTTTTTATCTTAATTGGAATACTAAATACAAATTCTGAGCCTTTATTAACTTCACTATTTACATATATTTCTCCCCCATGCATTTCTACTAAGTTTTTCACTAGTGATAGTCCAATGCCACTACCTTCACATTTTCTATTAAGCGAATCATCTACTTGCCCAAATCTATCAAATATAACATCTAGTTTATCCTTTGGTATCCCTACTCCACTGTCTTTTACAGAAACTATTATTTCATCTTGTGTAGAGCTAATTTTAACTTTTATAAAACCATTCTCTGGTGTATATTTTATCGCATTAGACAAAAGATTTAACATTATTCTTTCTATTTTATCTGGATCACAATATGTAATAACTTCTTCATCATTTGTATCAAATATAAGATTTATTTTATTATTTTTTGTATAATCTGCTACAGATAGTGTTATATCTTCAATAATATTTATAATATTTTGATTAGAACATCTAAGCTCATACATTCCTATATCCATTTTGCTTATATCTATTAGATTATTTACTAACTTTAATAATCTGTATGAGTTTTGTTTTATATAGTTAGTATGTTTCTTTAAATCATTTATTTGTATATTATTTTTCTCTATATTTTTATTAATCACTTGCATAGTCCCCAGTATAATATTTATTGGCGTTCTAAATTCATGAGATATATTTGAAAAGAATTCATTTTTTACAACTTCTACCTTGACCGCTTCTTCTAACGTTCTTTTTTCTTTTTCTATTTCTAGATTTCTTGTAATATCTCTTGCCGTTGTAACATATATTTCTTCATCCCCTATATATTCACTACTCCATTCAAGATAAATATATTTTCCATTCTTATGCCTGTATCGAATAATATTTCTAGTAATTTTACATTCTCTAGCATCTAATTTATTTTTCTTTCTAAAGTTTTCTAAATCTTTAGGGTGAATAATATCTACAATTGACATTGATAATAATTCTTCTTCTGTCCATCCTAAAACATCACACCAATTAGGACTTAATCTTTTAAAATGTTTATCCTTTCCTACTATAGATACTAAATCAACTGAAATATTTAAATATCTTTCTAACTCTTTTTCTGTATGTTTACGCTTTTTATTTTCAATAGATACCTCATTTGAAAGTCTGATATTGTTAATTATCATCGCTATTTTATTACATATATATTTCATATACTCGTCGCTATTAAATTTAGGAGCATTCCCCTTACTATAACTTAAACATATCATTCCAATAAATTCATCATATAAATCTATTATATAATTACCACAATAATCCAATTCATCTATACATATATAATCTATGCTTGATAAATTATCTATTTTATCTTTTTTAAATATACAGTTAAAATAACTTTTATATTTATCTAAATATACATCGAATTTTTTTAGTGGAATAAATTCTACATTTTCAAGATGTGTATTAGAATTTTTTAATTTTATGGAAGGTATTAAACCTTCTTTATCACTATCATAAAGTAACATAGAAATACCATCTGCTTTTGTATAATCAAGTATATGTTCTCCAATATTTTTTAATATTTCATTTAAATCCACACTCTTGTTACTACTGCAACTAAAGTCATTTTCAATTGTTACTCTATTATAGTTTTTATATAACTCTTCTGCTGTGATTTTTGATAAATCAATATTTTTAGATTTTGCTACAATATATTTAGGTTTTTTATTTTCATCAAATATTGGAGCTTTGTAGCTTTCATACCAATGAATATTATCATCATATACCAATTTCTCATTAAATATCTTTGGACTTTTACTTTCAAAAACTTCTCTATTATTTTTTTCAAATTCATTATAAGTATTATATTCCCAATTATCACTGCTATAACTTCCAATAATATCTTCTCTTTTTTTGTCTAGCATTTCAGTAAAAGGCTTATTTACGTATAAATACTTTCCATCAGCATCTTTAACAAATGCACAAACATTAATATTATCTAAAAGATCCTCTAATATTTCCATCGTATATTGTTTTGACTGTACTTCTTTACCTATAATAAAAATACTTTTATTACTGTTAAAGTTTTCTATGATTATACTTGAATTGATTTTGACTAGTTCATTTGACTTTGAATAAAATTCTAAAGTTTTATTTATTTCTCCAAATTCTTTTAGCTCTTTATTAATATTATTATTTTTGCTTATTATTTTACCTATATTTAAGTTTAATATTTCTTCATGATTATAATTTAATCGCTTTAAAAAGCTTTCATTACAAAAAATTATTTCCCCCATACGATTTAACACTATTATATAGTCACTAACTTTATTGTATATAGATATCATTTCTATTCCCTTCTTACCCACTTATAAATAATCTGCCTTAACCCTTTTATTACATATTTTACCATAATATCAGAGCATATTCTATATATTCTAATTATTCTCAATTTTAATATTTTCAAATTTTGATACATTTTTTATACAGTTATCATCTTTTAAAAAGAAGGTATTAGGACGCTGGAATCAATGCATATAAAAATGGAACGCAAATTAATGACGTTCCATTTTTTATCCAATTATGTAAATGGTATTGTATAGTATTCTGTTCCTTTACTTTTTTATTTTTATAATTTATTAGAACACTTTGGACAATAAGTAAAGTCTTCTGTAGTTTGGTATCCACATACAGAGCAAACTTTTACACTGTTTTCATAACAACCAAAGTCTAGGCTTTCTGTATCAATGCTTATAGCTTGTCCTTTTTCAATTTTTTTGCCGATTTCTTCGTCTATTTTAGCTATTTTGTTACAGCAGGTAGTTTTGACGTAGTATTCTTTGTTCCATTTTATAATAGGAATAAAGAAGAACATGAAGTACCAGTAAGTCATGTATACTTCAATGTTTGAATATTTGCCGCAGCATTTGCAAATGTTAAGTTGTTTGTAGTCTAGTTTTTTTTGATTTTGACTAACCCCCATTATGAAAAACATAATTTATCCTCCTATTCTTAAAAAATCTCCTTCCAATGATTAGAAGGAGATTTCTATATAATTTTTTTATTTATATCTCTTTTAATCTTTTTTAATTTTTCTGTCATTATATTTTAGAGCTTAAATAATTTTGTAATTTTAAGTGTGTTTTTTCGTTTATTCTATTATTTTTATAGGCTTCTTCTATTTTTTCCTTGAAGTATCTTTCATCTCGTATTATAAGTTCTAGTGTATTACTATGAATTTGATTTGGTAAACTACCTCTTTCGTATCTGTTTATCGTCATTTTTCCCCAATCAAGTATGGCTACTAATTCTCTTTGAGATATACTATATTTTTCTCTAAAATTTATAATTTCTTTTGGGGATATAATTCCTGCTATGTTTCTATATTTTTTATATAGCCTTTTTAAATTTTCATTTTCAAGTTCAGATACATATATTTTTTCACTACATTTATCACATACTGCAATATGCTGTATTACATCTACTTTATATTCTTTATATTCATTTATAATTTGATTTATAATATGATATGTAGTTTTTTCATTACATTCTGGACAAAATATTTTATTCATAAGCTTGTTTCCTTTTTTGTGTTATCATACTGTATAGTCATTTGTGTCTATTATATTACATTTCATATATTTTTTATATAGTGTCTTTATATAGTTATGCAAAAGCAAATGTTAAAACTCCTGTAATAACTTCAAAGTATACACATAATAACCTAAAATGTTAAATGCTCATATTTTTTTTATATGTAAGTTATAGCTACCTTTTCAAAACTTCCCTTTGTAGTTTTGTAATATGATTATACAGTAAATTGATACAAAAAGAAAAGCTAGTCAATACAGACTAGCTTTTCTTTTACCCTTATGGATTATTCTTAAAATAGTTAATTAGCCAAGGTATACTTCATTCTTTTACGACTAATTTTAAACATGTCATTTTCTTCACAAAAACCTGATATCCACTTTTTAGCTATACATTCATTTAAAAATTGTCTATTAATATCATTTACTTCAAGTTTTGGTCTTCCATTATTAAATACTTTTTTATACTCAGTTAAATTCGTAACTTCTATCATATCTCTAAATTGTGGTTTTGATATGTTTTCTGCATTATCAATTAAAATTTTCAATCTTATATCCTCTTCAATTGAATTTTTAGCCATTAAATTTATAAGTAAATCATAATGTAGCTTAATCTTATCTCTTATAATATTATCTATATGCTCTATGCATAAATCTTTTATCTTTTCTTTAGTTGATATACTAAATTTTTCATAATTTTTTATCAAATAAGAAAGGTCTGATTCATCAAATTTATTGCTAATTATAAAGTTTTTAACATCATTAGAACAAGCTATCCCTGATATAGAAATAACTCCATTGAAATTAGATATTAATTCTTTCTTAAATTGATCTTCTATATTAGATGATAATAAACTTATTAATTCATCTTTATTGAGTTGAGGCAACTCTTCTATTTTATTTATGTATTTTTCAATATTTAATTCTATAAAATATTCTAATAATCCGATATTTTTATTTCGTAAGAATTCAATATTCTCTGATGTAACCGATAATTTTTCTAATTCTATTAAAATTTTAATTCTTTCTTCTGACAAGTCTTCTACCTCAACCATTGGTTTTGGATATACGAAGTTAAATCTCTCTAGCATATTTCTATAATTTTCTTTTTTAATAGATTCACTACCAACTATCGACCTAAATATATCCATCCCACTATCCTTACCAAATTTTTCATCTATATATTCATTAGAAAATTCAAATTTAAAAATATCGCTGTTAATAAAGCCTACTACAGTTTCATTTAACTTTCTATCCATACCAAAATAATAAGTAAGTATATTGTCTAAAGAATATTCTATTTTATTATTCTGCAAGAATAAGTCCCATAATTCTTTATCTTCTATTTCATTAAGCATATTTAACTTTGTTTTTAGAAGTTGATTATATTTTTTTCTTTCTGCAAGCTCTATCTCTTTATTATTTATTAATTTTAATGCTGCTTCTTGTGTATCGTATATTTCTCCATCACAATTTTCGATAACTATTTTTATATAACTTTGAATATTTTCATTTACATATTCTAAAAGCTTAGAACTTGTTTCTTTTATAATTATAGAATAGTTTTTATGTTTTATATCCTTTTCATTATCTACTTTGAAAATATTTTTTAACATTAGTGATATATTTTCAAAGTTAAACTCATATAACTTATTTTTATAAACTTCTTTAAATAATGCTTCGTCAGATTCTTCAAATCTTATAGAAGTAAATTTAATCTTTAAGTCTACAAATTTTTCTACAATCGTTTCAATATTAGGTGATTGTATATTTAAAAATTTATCATCAGATGAAATAGTATATGTTAAAAATTCATTTTTATTAATCTTTAACATATCACTTTTTTCAAAATGATATAGCACTTCTATTATATGCTGCTTTTTTTGTTCGTAATTAAATTCACTACATTCATAAATGTCTTCTATAAATGACTCCCAATATTTATACATTGTTTTTATATATTTAGTTACATCATTATCAAAAGTATAATATCCCTCCATAAATTTAAATAATGATTCGTCTTTTAATTGTTGTATAAATTTGATTAGATATTTTTCATTCTTACTTTGTGTGTCAATAAGATACTTAAATAAATTAAAGTTTAAAGTTTCTATTTCTTCAAAATCTATTTCTCTTAATCTAGATAATACTAATTTAGTATTATCTAGATTATAAGTCCATTCTTTCGCTCTTTTATCTGTAACACTACGCAAAAATATTTTATCATTTCTTGTTAAGCTATTTTCATAGAAGTATGTCATATAGTCTTCATACGTTTCATCTATGTATCCATTTCTAACTAAATATTTTATCAATTCAAAATATTGACTCGATTTAATTTCTTTAAAATCATTCACATCACTAACAAAGTTCTTATAACTAATATCAAAGGCTCTATCTATATTTTCTCTTGTAATTAAATTAGCGATTCTTTCATTTTTTATTTTTATTTTTCTTGTACCTAATTCCTTAAGTTCATTTTTCATTTGGTCAAGTTTATCCTGTTGCTTTAATTCAATTGTTTTATTTCTGATATTATATTCTTCACCTCTATCATAAGAGTATGGATATACTTTATTCAGTTCATTGACATTTTTTAAATGCTCGTTTTCACATAAGGTAATATTCTTTTCTAGTTCATGGATTTCGTTATCTATTTTATCTATAGTATCCTTTATAAGACGATCTTTATCCTCAAATAATATTGATATAAACCCTATATTAATTTGTGTATCACTAAAATCACGAGGAAATATATTTTTATAAACAATCATTGCAAGTAATTTATTATAATCTTGTTCAGTTGTTCCAATTCTATTATAGTACACTATGAATTCATTATATATATTTTTTAATATTCTCATATCATCAACATATAAAGATATTCCTTGTAAGAAGTGTTCATCAAACTTGTTATAAACTCCACCTTTTTCTAAATGAGAAATAAATTGATCATACGAGTTAGAACTATCTATAACAGGTACTACAGGCATAATAAAGTCAAAGAATTTTGTTCTATCTTTAGATATAAAAATATCATCCCTTACTAGATAAAAAAATCTTAATGGATCCTTAGTAGGTGTAACTCTTTTAAAATTTTTAATTTTTCTCTTGAATTTGTTAAAAATCTCAAATCTACTATTTTCAATTTCATTATGTTGTTCCTCATTATTTTTGATAATCCTTTTTGAGTTAACAAGTGAATTTATTTCTCTTAACCTTTGGAAAATTTCATTTATATTAAATCTATCTATATCTTCAAAAACAATACAATCTGCATTACAATTTTCAAATATATATATTACTTCATTTAAGTATTTATCAAAATAAGATTCATCTCTATTTTCAAATATTTCTATTTCATTTCCATTTAGTTTAAATTTTTTAAATATAAGCTTATTCTTTTGTGACTTTATAAGTTTAAATAATGCTATAACAAATATTGTAATACTAAAAATGCCACTTAAAAATAAACTTATACTTTTTGTTGTAATTAATAAAAACCTTAGACCATAAAATTGGCTTAAACTAGCTATAAACTTACTCCATTTTGAATAATAAAGTATATGTAAAGTAGAAATTATAAAAATCGTAATCATTAAAACTACTTTAATAATATTTATATCCGACTCTGTACGCTTTACTTTAAAATTAGTTTGAGGTATTTTAGATGGGTCTATTTGATGAAGTAATTGATTTAGTATTTTACCTTCTAATACAGATTCTTTATCTTTAATGTATGATTTAGTTTCACTATTTTCTTGCTTTTCTTCTCCATCTTTTTGCCTATTACTTTCAAAATTTGCTAACGAAATATGTAAAAACTTCTTATCTTTATTTTTACTTTTGTACGATTCAATAACACTACTTTTACCTGCACTGTAAGAACCTGTAATAGCAATATTTTTTATTTCATCATCTTCAAATATGAAATCTAATGCTTCTTTATATGTTTTTAAATCTACATCTTTAGTTGGAGTAAGCTTTTCAAAATGAATTTTACTCAATGTCATTCCCCCTTATGTTATTTTACTCCTAATAGTAAAACTATGTATAATAAAAAAATATCAATCCTAATACAACATATTTATCTTCTGCTGCATCCATATTCGTTCTACGTTTATCGACACTTACTCATAGTTTTTCTTCAAATCCTATTGTTGCCATATGTTCACTTCCTTCTTCATTTCTAGGTTAATTATACCAAATTTCCCTATCTTTTATAATATATAAAACTTCCTATAAATAAATTTCACAAGATATTTCATTGTAAATACAACTCCCTCTTAGTAACAAAGTCGTATTTCACTCCATAATATCTAAATCTTACTCCAAGTTTCACCTTTCTTCCTCTTTAAATGTTAAAATCATTTTTATGTTTAAACATCATACTATGTTATACAATTGTGTGATTAATAGTATTAGAAATAGATATATTGAATTGTTTTAGAATTATGAAGTTTTGACGCAACTATTTTTCATATAGTAAATTATTCGATAAGGTTTATAATATAGAAAAAGGAGACCTGAAAATTATGAGTAAAAAACTGAAGATAATATCATGTTTAGCGATGACGTTATTACTTTTAAACGGCTGTGATACTATTAAAGAAGATAGTCGTTCAACTAAAGAACAAATCATTTCTAAAGTTGATAAAGATATTGATAATAGTAAAGAAGATAAAATAATTATAAGTAATAGTAATTCCAAAATGTCTAGTGAATTAATAAATATAATAGAAACAACAGGAAAAGAAAAATTATCTATGTCAAAAGAAGATCGTTATGACTTAAGGTCAGAACTATTCTCTAGTATGAGTTCAGAGCAGGTACACGCATTTGATAATTCTTATGCAGTACTAACTAGCGTCATTGCAGATGATAGATATAAAGATTTATTCGATAAAAATAACAGTCGTTGGGATGCTTATGATGATAATAATTTATATGGCATAACAGATATTATGACATCTATATATATAGTAGCAAAGAATCAAAAATTTAAAAATGATATAAGTAGAATTAGTGCATTATGCTCATATGGATTAAATAATAGAGACGTTGTTGCACTTATTGATGCAAGAAGAATAATAAGAGATATTAATTATCATGTATTTCAAGTACCTTATTTCAAAGAAGGAGATGCAATAGTTGAGAGAAATGAAGATGATTATAGCATTTATTATGGGGCAAGTGAAACATTAGAGGGCGATTCATACAAAACAATAGGATTATACAAGTATAATTAATGAAATCTTATTGAAAAATAAATTTAGACAATTCAGTATAAAATTATAATTGTGTCATATATATTGAAATTACTATAGTGCAGTTATTTTTATATAGCATTTATCACACAATTGTATAACATAGCCAAATATTAATACATTTTATCTAAGGAAGGATTTTATGAAATTTCTTGTTTTTCTGTTTTTTGCTTATGGACTATTTTGTATAATCTTAGCTATATCACAACTAAGATACTTTTATAAAAATAAATCTGATAAAAAATTTATAAGCTTAAAAAAATATACAAAATCTATGGTTTCTTTATTTTTAATAACAAGTGTTTTATCTATTTCATTAAGCTTATTAATGTTTTTCAAATCATTCCCTATAACTATTGCTAGTGCATGTTTTATATTAGTTTTATCTTATTACACATTTACCCTAGGTCGTATTAATAAAAAATATGGCTTATCTAAAAACAAATAAAAATGAAAAAACAACAAAGAAAAAGTTTTATGTTTATAGCAATCTGACGAAACATTAAAGCCTGCACTTTAGGCTTTACAGTGAAAGAAGATGCTATAAACATAAAACTCCCACTATATCTTGTTCATTAGCTTCTCTCCCATATAATTAATGCCATTAAAATCCAAATAAATGAATTCTAAGAGCTTTTTTAACAGATATTTTAAAATAAAATTTATTGTTCATTTTCTAATATTGACATTACTATTAATGATTCATAATTTCCCTTATAAAGAATACACTCCCTAAGAATTCCTTCTTCTTTGAAACCTTTAGATTTATAAACATTTTGAGCTCTTTTGTTTTTATATCTTACATCTAACCATAATCTATGTGCTCTTAATTCATTAAATGAATATTCTTTAATTAATCTTAACGTCTCTTTTCCAAAACCTTTGCCCTTGTCACAAATGACAAATCTTTTAAATTCAATGTTATGATTAGGATTGTCTAATCCAGCCATGATTATGTAACCTATATCTTTTCCTGTTTTACTATCTTCAATTATCAGATGTAATATATCAGAATTCGAAAGTGATTCTAAATGTTGAGTTTTAGACCAATTCCCTATATACTGAGCATTTTCAGATTCATTTTCTGCACCAATTACAAACTCTAAATCTTCATATTGTGTTAATCTTAACCTAATTAAATCAGATTCTTTAATAAATTTTTTCATAAATTCCCCCCCTTATATCAAATAGTAATCTATAAACTATAAAAAATCTAATAAATTTTAATTTCAATTTAACAATCCTTAAATTTTCGGTTTATGAGTTAGTTAAATTTCTCAATAAATTCTTTATATGCTTTCTGCCATTGAAATTTCGAGTATAACATTACTACAAAACTTCCAAGTGATAGCGTCATATGAAAATAATCTTTTTTAATAAGTAAAAAAACAATACAGATTAAAATTATTATAATTACAATATTTGATAATAAAAATAATCGTTTAAATGATTTAGTTATTTTCTTCAAGTAATCACCCCCTAAATAAAACAATCATGAGTAATTTTTAAAACCATGTTATCATATTGTATATTTTCTAAATTTAGATATTTTATTTATCAAATTTACGTATAATACTTATTTTACATCCCCGACTCATAGGCAATAACATATAGCATAACAAATGTTATATACATGGTTGCTAATAAGCAATAATGAACTACCATATTTATTTTTTTATTTTTTATCCAATATACTCCTGATAAAAAGCAATATATTAAAAATACACCGGCTACAATTATAGGGATATTATATGGGTAATCATAAACAGTTACCATTGTAGGAAGAGTATACAAATGTTCAGGTATTTCTATAAACGATATACCTACAAATCCTACTATAATCCAATCTATCATCTTCCAATCCTTATACTTACTCATTTCTAAATTCACTCCATTCAAGTTAGTTTATAATCTATATGAACATTTTTAGTAGCACTACCATTAGTTGAATAATAGTATCTATCTGCATATCTAACCACTTGTCATTTGATTTTTGAGACTAGTTTGTAATTATACAAAATTGAATACAAAAAAAGTTGAAAATGGATTAAGATGTGTTTATTTGGGAGTGAAATATAAAAATAATATATTATACTCTAAAAACTAGCTAGGAATTATGTAATATTAAGGTTAATAATTTTCTAAAATAATATATTTACTATCTAAACTGTACAAAAAATACCACCTAAAACTAAAAAATGAAGCCCTATCAAAGGGCTTCAAAGGCACTTACATAACAAACTAAACTTGTAATGCAAAACGGCAAATGCTAAAGTTGAAATTTATATAGCAATCTACCAAAATTACAGATTGCAATTATAAATCTAGTCACTTAATTTTAGTTCATAAACATATACTATATGCTCTTTTTCTCCAAATTTAATATTTGACTCTTTCACTTTGTTATATCCTAGTGATTTCCAGAATTTATGAGCTAAAATATTTTCTTCAAGAACACCAATACTAAAATAATCTACCCCTATACTTAAAGCATATTTTTTTAACTCATTATGAACTAGACTACCTAACTTGTTTCCCCTTTTATTCGGTGCTAGTAATAATAAACCAATTGACCATGTATTAATCTTAGGATAGTTTTTAAATATATCAATTAATCCGATAAGTTCACTTGATTCATAAATTCCTAAAGTTAAAGAATCTTCAATTGTTTTCTTATCTGTATAAGTAAATAGATCTTTTATATCTTGTTCATTAGCTTCTCTACCGCTACAAATTATATGATAATCTGAACATAAATTATATAACTTTTCTATTTGGGCACTTTGTTCTAAAGATATTTGTTTAATAATATATTTATTATCTAAATTTATTATCATTTAAATTCCCCTCTCTCCCATATAATTAATGCCCTTAAAATCCAAACAAATGAATTCTAAGAGCTTTTTTAACAGATATTTTAAAATAAAGTTAAAACCTTTAGAGTATAAATATATTTTAGGGATTAGTCATTTACTCTAATTAAAATTATAAGTTTACTACAATTAGAATTGTTAAAAACAAAACGATTAATATAGTTAAAATTAATGCAATTATATTAAGTACTTTATTCATTTTTTGATTTGATTTAAATAATTTGCTAATAAAATAATAAATTGCAATACCAACGACGCCTCCAAATGTATTGCCTATTAAATCTGTTATATCAAATGCTCCTATTGCAAATATAAATTGTAATACTTCATATGACAAACTAACCCCCGCTATAGATAGAATTTTTTTCAAAACACTCCACTTATCAGTTATCATACATACATAAATTCCAAAAGGAATAAATACAATCATATTATAAATTATTTCTTTAATATCAATTCTATCATTGACAATCGTAGAATCACCAAACGGTATCAAATTAATACTTCTTGGACTTACTAAATCTTCAAATGAAAAATTCATTTTAAATAATATAATCCATGTTAATACTAGAAAGTACACAATAAATAATCCAATAGTAAGTTTCTTTTGTTTATTATTTTTTACTTGTTCCATTCTAACCTCCCCCATTATAAAATATTGCCATCCAATTTATTATAATCTTAATAAAATTGTAAGTCTAATAAAAAATATAAATATACACAAAAATATTAAATAAATTAAGTTATTATATAATTAAATTAATAATTAGTTATAAATTGTAAATTTAAGTTTATTAGGGGGAAATTTATATATGAGCATAAATTCAATAAATTTAAAGGTGCCTAAAATCACAAATGATATAAAAAAAAGTATGACAGAGTTTTTAAAGTTAAATAACTGCCTAGATACTATATCTCATTCTATTGAAGTTGCAAATTATGCAAAAGATATTTCATGTAGATATTCTATTAACCCAGAGTTAGCAGAAATATCTGGGCTTCTCCATGATATAAGTGCAGTAATTCCAAATAATAAAAGAATAGAAGTTGCAAATATTTTAGGAATTGAAATTTGTGATGAGGAAAGAAAACTACCTTTAATCATACATCAAAAAATCTCAAAAGTAATTGCACAAGAGATTTTTAAAATTAATGATACTTCAATTTTATCAGCGATTGAATGTCATACTACATTAAAAAAAGAGCCTTCTAAGCTAGATTTATTATTATTTGTCTCAGATAAGGTAAAATGGGACCAAAGTGGAAATCCACCCTATTTAGAAGGGTTATTATATAATTTGGATAAATCTTTAGAGCATTCAGCTCTTTACTATATTGATTATTTATTACAAAATGAAATTAAGGTAATTCATCCATGGTTAAAAGATGCTTATGAATATCTTAATTACAAATTGAAATAACTAGTCTTAGTATTTCAATTTAGAAACTTACATATTTAGAATAAAGTTAATGACCTTAAAATTTATCTAAATGAATTTTAAGGTCATTTTTACTAGCTATATGCAATAACATATAACATACTATTCTAAATTCACTCCATTTAAGTTAGTTTATAATCTATATAAACATTTTTATTAGCAATACAATTAGTTAAGTAATAATGTTTATCTGCATATCTAACCACTTGTCATATGATTTTTAAGACCAGTTAATTAAATACAAAAAAGTAAAAAATGGATTAAGATGTGTTTATTTTGGAGTGAAATATAAAATGTTAAATACTATGATTAATTTGGCAAAAATAAAAAATAAGGCTTAAGTTAAGCCTTATTTTTTATTTTTATATAGTACTTCTTTATCCATATGTATATATATGGAATTATAAAAACAATATATGGAATTAAAGTTTCTAATGGTGTTAACTTATCTTTTATAATAAAAAATACTCCTGAAAATATTAACAATATACTAATCATACAAACTATGTTGTTTTGGGTTTTTATATAGTCTTCCATTGAAGTTATATTAAACATTCTAGAAATGTAATTTGGTTTCATATCGTTTAATAATAAATATTTAATTATATGAAAAATACCAAATGTAATAAGAAATATTCCATAAGTTTTATATGTGAACATATTCTCATCTACTTCCTACTTATAATATTTCCATATTATTCACAGTATTCACTGTATTTATAGTAGGCGTTATAACAGATACTCCAACTAATGCTATAGCTATACTTCTACTTGCTTTTTTCTTTAAATCCATAAAATAGTCCCCCTTTGGTAACTTACTAGTAATTATAGTCTCCTACTTACCCCCTATAGTTTTCTGTCCTTTAATTTCTTAAAGTTTGGATTTTTCAAATTGTTAATTAAATTATATAAGGAAAACATTTACATAAAAAGCCTTTAATTTACAGAATTTTTATGTTATTCTAAAAACAACAATATCATTTTAAATTTTACTTTAGGGACTAGTTATATAAAAGACAGAATATTATAAAGGAGGAAAAAATGTTACAATTTAATTTAATGATAATAACATTACTTATATGTAGTGTAATTTTATTAAGTGGAGTAAAAATAATGTTTAACCCTAGATATGCTCAAGTAATAATGTTTATATTTATAACATATAGTCCATTTTCAGATTTAATAGAAGGATATAAACTAGGATACACAGGTATTAGTAGCATAATAATATTTAGTATAGTATTTTTATTAATATTTATTTGGGGATATAGAAAAAATAAACACATATACTCAATACATAATGTTAAAAAAACGGATGTAATAAATATTATTGAGGAATATTTAAAGATAAAAAATATAAAATATGAAATAAGAGAAGATGAAATATATTTACCAGAGTTTTATAAAACTATATTTATTGATAGTTTAATGAGTATAAGTTTAGATTTTAAAGATATAAAGGATATTGATTTTTACAATGATTTAGTAAAGAAAATTAAATCTGGAATTAAAGAAATAAAACTAAGATATTTTCCCATAGAAGGTATGTTTTATTTAATTTTCACTGGAATTTTGTATTGGATTAAAACTGATTTTTTAGTTAATTTTCTAAAATAATATATTTACTATCTAAACTGTACAAGAAATAAAAAACACCATTTTTGTACAGTTTTTTATATTAAAACAACAAGTCTTAAGATTTAGGAAATGATTGTATAACTTTTTAAATCATTCTTAAAGTACTTTGATATATTAAATAAGAAACCTCTGATACCATATAGTAAACAAAATAAAGGAGGTAACCTATGAAATTCTACTTAGACTTTGGTCATGGTGGCAAAGACTCTGGAGCTCTTGGCAAAAATAACACTAAAGAAAGTGATATAGTCTTAAAAATAGGACTAATATTAAAAGAAATCCTTGAGAAATCAAACGAAAAAGTAATAACAACTCGTGAAAACAACACCTATTACACGCTTTCACAAAGATTTAATAAAGCCAACAAAGAAAACTGCGACTACTTTATAAGCCTTCACATGAATTCATCCACTAACACATCAGCAAAAGGCACAGAAACTTGGGTTTATAACCTAAACAGCAAAATCTCCACACTAGGTAAAAATCTAACTTCAAATCTATCAAAAAACTTAAACACACCAAATCGTGGAGTAAAAGAATCAAAAAAGTTCTCAGTCCTAAAAAACACAAAAATGCCATCAATAATAATAGAAATAGACTTTATATCTAACCCAGAAATAGAAAATCTATGTAAAAAAGAAGACTACCTACAAAAAGTAGCTAAAACCATAGCTTCTACCCTACTTAACTTTATCAAAAAAGAAACACCACCCAAAGCTCCACTTTACAAAGTAACCATAGGTGCATTTAATGATAAAAACAATGCCCTAAAACTAAAAAACGAAGCCCTATCAAAAGGCTTCAAAGACACTTACATAACAAATTAAACTTTTCAAATACAAAGGCGAAGGGTAAAGTTGAAGGTTATATAGCAATCTGACGAAACGTTAAAACCTTGACTTTTAGGCTTTACAGTGAAGGAAGATGCTGTATAACCAAAACTTCTCCGAAGCCACCTAGCTTAAAGGAGGAAATTTAAATGAACTCAGAAATTCAATCTCTAATAGCCAATGTTGGATTTCCAATAGCAATCAGTATGTACCTACTGATAAGAATAGAAGGAAAACTTCAAAGTCTAACAGAGAGTATAAATGAACTTAGTAAAAATATAATATCAATGAAAAAATAAAAAAGCTGATATAACCTTTTTGTTATATCAGCTTTTTTATTAAATATACTTTTAATGTTTCAATTATTATTTATTCTTCCTATTATTTTTAACAACTTTAACTATAGCTATTAATATAACCCAAATCTCAAGTCTACCTAATAGCATTCCTATAATTTCTGTCCATAAAATAATTGGTGGTGCATTTAATGATGTTATCCCTACTGATAATCCAACTGTTCCTAAAGCTGATGCAAATTCAAACATTGCATCTTGTAGTGGGTAATTACATACTAACATAATCGATACCCCTAAAATAAATACCATTAAATATATAAACGCATAGTTATATACTTCTAAAATATCTGATTTATTTATAAATATTTTACCATCTGCCTTATATACATAATTTCTATATACTTGATGTTTCGGCAAAAACTTATCTTTTATATTCCATATTAACTTTTTAATAATTAAATAAACTCTATAAAGCTTTATCCCTCCAGATGTAGACCCTGCTCCCCCACCTATAAGCATTGCCACTATCATTATAAGTATTGCAAAAGATGGCCAGTTATTATATGTTACAGTTGAAAAACCTGTAGTTGATAAAGCCGATATAATCTCAAATAATCCAACCCTAATCCCTTTATACAAACTTGTATACAAATCTTTTAAAGAAATAAAAGTAATCAGTGGTATAAAGATTCCTAAAACTAAAAACATAAATCTTATTTCGCCTAATTTTAAAATTTCCTTAAACTTACCTTTAACAAGTAATAAATGAGTTGCAAAACTTGTCGTACCTAATATCATTAATATAATAGTTATCAATTCTATAAAAACATTATCATAGTATCCAATACTATTAGCTCTTACAGAAAATCCACCAGTGGATAAAGCTGCAATAGAATGATTTATTGCATCAAATATAGGCATACCAAATATGACATATAATATTGTTCCAGAAACCACATAACCTAAATATATAGAAATTATAACTCTAGAAGATTTAATTAAATTTGGAAGAAGTTTATCTGTATGTCCTTCTGAGTTATAAAGTTTCATTCCAAATGTAGATGATAATGCTGATAGCATTACTAAAACAATTCCTACTCCTCCAAAAAATTGCATTATACTTCTATGAATTAAAAATATATGGGGAGCTGATTCTACATCTATAACTGATAGACCAGTTGTTGTCCACCCACTTACAGCTTCAAAATATGCTTGTGTAAAATTTAAATTTTGTCCGATAATAAATGGTATTGCAGAAAATACTGTTGCTAATATCCATCCACTTACTACAATTACTGCATCTTCTCCAACCGATAAAGTTCTCTCTTTATATCCTTTAAATTTTTTTGCTAAAATTAATCCTAAAACTATAGAAATAAACGCTGGAATTAAAAAACTAGGCGCATAAATTAATTCATCTATATAGAATATAATACTTATTAGTGGTAATAATAATATAAACCCAGATATTGATGTAAAAATTCCTATATAATAAATAGTACTTCCCCATTGATTAAATCTTTTACATTCCATAAGATTTACCACTTTCTAAAACTTTGTCTAATACTTCTCTTTGAACATTTGCATCACATAATATTATAAGTTTATCATTAACCATTATTTGTGTATTTCCATTAGGAATAATACTATTATTACCTCTTATTATGCACCCAATTATAGATTTATCTGATAAATTTAAATCCTTTATATATTTTCCACATAAATTTGAATTATCTTTAACTATTATATCTAGTAGTCTGATTTGTCCATTTTCAATTGGTACAAATTCATAAATATCATTTATTGTAGCCATTTGTTCTATAACATCAGATACTATATAAGTTGCACTTATTGCTCCATTTATTCCTAAAGATTTAAAAACTTCTACATTTTTAGGATTTGTAACTGTAGCAAATGTTTTGTCTATGTTATAAATTTTTTTAGCTAATTGGCAAATAGCTAAATTACTAGAATCCTTAGAAGTCATTGCAATTATTATATCTGCATGTTTAGCCCCAGCTTCTTCTAAAATATAATTTTTACATCCATCACCACAAATAATACTACATTCATATATCTCACTTAATTCTTTACAGTATTTATAATCTTTATTTACAAAGGTAACTTTATGATTTTTGTTTAATAATGACTTTAATAAAAACTCTGCTTTTTTTCTTCCACCTACAATTAAAATATTCATTAATATGCACCTACTTTTCTTATAAAACTACTTATTTTATCATTTTTTATTGATTTAAATGAATTATTATTTTTATTGCTTTTTTCTTTTATACAAAGCAGTCTTTCAAATTCATTAATAGTTAAACTAGTAGGTCTAAGAAGTGTTATATTAAAGTCTTTATATACAACTTCCTTGTCATCATCATATAGTCTTGATATAACTTTTTTAGTATTAAAAATAACCTTAGATATCTGAGATATCATAATATTTACATCATCATCATTAGTTGCTGCTACTAGCATAGTAGCTTTATTAATTCCTGCATTTATTAATACATCTATATCAGTTGCATCACCTATAAGTTTAAATCCGCTATATTCTTGTGAAAGTTTTCTAAATGAATCTTCATCTGAATCTATTATAATAACATCTTTTCCACTTAAAGATAATACATTTGCTATGTTAGCTCCAAATCTACTACACCCCGCAATAATTACATACTCTAAATCATCCTTTTTCATTTTCTTACTCCTTAACATAAATATTTATTTCCTATTATTTATGTTAATTATATTAAATAGGGTATAAAGATTGTGTTAAGATAATTATAAATGCATAAAGATTTCATTAATATCTTATTCAGCTATAAGTTTATATCCTACACCTATTTCTGTTTTTATATATTCTGGCTGAGCAGGGTCTTTCTCTATTTTACGCCTTATACTTGCCATAAACACTCTAAGTGATGATTGTGTCTCAGTTTCCAGATAATTACCCCAAATTTTACTTATTATAAATTTATGAGTTAAAACTTTACCAGCATTTTGACATAACAACTCCATAATTTTATATTCTATAGGAGTTAAATGAATATTATTTTTATCAACAGTTACCTCATACTTTTCAAAGTCTACTTTTAAACCTCTTACTTCAAATACATTATCTTTTTCTTTTTGATTTATAGATAAGTTATTTTTATTTCTTAAAGAAACTCTTATTCTCGCTAATAATTCTGGTACACTAAATGGTTTTGTTAAATAATCATCAGCTCCACTATCTAGAGCATATACCTTCTCCCTTTCATGTTCTCTTGCAGATACTACAATTATTTTTGCACAACTTACTTCTCTAACCCTCTTTATTACTTCTATTCCATCAATATCTGGTAATCCTAAATCCAAAATTATTATATCTGGATTCATAGAATAAACTATAGATACTGCATTAATTCCATTATCTGTTTCTATACATTCATACCCCTGTGTCTCAAGTGATACTTTTATAAACTTGCTAATTGGTTTTTCATCTTCTATTATTAATATTAACGGCTTTAAACTCATATTCTACTCCTTCATATATGGGATTTTAAATCTAAATGTCGCTCCTCCCATTTTATTATTAAATGCTTTTATATCTCCCTTATGTGCTTCAATAATGGATTTACATATAGCTAGTCCAAGACCTATACCTCGTTTTTCCAAAGATTTTCCCTTACTCTTTGTATAAAATCTATCAAATATATGAGGTAAATCTTCTTCCTTTAATCCACTTCCTTGATCCTCTACTTCAAATTGTATATAATTTTCTACTTTACTAACTTTTACTTTTATTTCTAAGTTTTCTGGTGTATGTCTTATTGCATTATCAATTAAGTTCATAATTACTTGCTCTATTAATAATCCATCTACATTTACCATAATAACTTCATCTGGAAGTTCTACAATTATCTTTCGTTTATTCGAAAACCTTTTTATTCTATGTATAGCTTCTCCCACTATTTCTTCTACTACTTCTAAGCTTTTCTTAATTTCTAATTTATCTTCATCTACCCTAGTTATGCTTATTACATTTTCAATAGACCTAGAAAGCCAACTTGCATCGTCATAAATATTATTTATAAGTTCTTTTTTAATTTCTTCATCAATATCTTTATAATTTTCTAAGATTACAGAAGAAGATCCTATTATCCCTGTAATAGGAGTTCTTAAATCATGAGAAATTGATCTTAGTAAATTACTTCTTAATCTTTCAGTTTCAACATTTAAATTTGCTATTCTTGTTTTTTCAAATAAATCTTCTCTTTCAATCGCAAGAGCAACTTGAGTAGCTATTGATTCTAATAAAATTTTTTCATTTTCATCTAATGCTATCCCATCAGAACAAGCTACTCCTATTACCCCTAAAATAGATTTTTGACCTTTTATAGGATAATTAAAAACTTTTGTATCTTGGTAAATGTCAGTATCTATACCAGTTTCCATACCCAAATCAAAGGCTTTTTTAAATGCCTCTATCTCTAATGTAGATTTAAATAATTTATTATCATCTTTATCTTTATAAATATTTACTACTTGATTATTCAAATTTCCATCCAAATCTGATATTGAAGTAGCTATTGATTTGTTTAATATATTCATCAAACTTATATTACATATATCTACTATTTCATTTTTATTTCGTGATTTTAATAAATTCTTTATATTTTTATATAAAATAATTATCCTTTGTTCTCTCATATTAGATAACATAACTTCTTTTTTTATCTTTGAAGTTAGTGTACTTGTTATTATAGATGATATAAGCATAATAATAAATGTTATAGGATAATCAGCTCTATAAGCTAAAAATGTATAATAAGGTTCTGTAAAAAAGAAATTAAATGATAATACTCCTATTATTGAAGCTAATATTCCATATAAGTACCCTTCTGATTTAATAGAAGAAAATAATACGCCTAATAAAAAAATTAAAATTATATTGGATTCATTTAAATCTATTTTCTTAAAAAATAAAGCTACTATAGTAGCTATACACATTATACAAATTACCTTCAATGTATTTTTTACAATACCTTTTTTGGTGTATTTATTTTTACTGTAATTTATAGAAAATATATCCTCCTTTATTTTCTCACAACTCATTTTATCCCCCCTTTAGTAATTTATTATACTAAATTATAAAAGTAATTATATTAAAATACAATATTTGTATTTTTGCATAAAAAAACATTTAAAATAAATATTTACTCTACTTATTTTAAATGTTTTTAATATATCATACTTTAACTAATCTCCCTATATTATTTTTATCATAAACTAAATTGTAATTTGTTTTATAATTTAAGTTAATTTTATCTCCATAATCAATATCTTCTGAATTATAAAAGAAATTGCTTATTCTTTCTAAATTTTTACTAGCAGCTTTAAATGTTGGATCTAATGAATATGATGCTCTATAATGTCTTCTTGCTAAATTTAGATCACCTTGTAACTCATACATAATTCCTAAAAGGTTATGCCCTTGTGGCTTAGAGAAATCTTTTATAATAATATTTTGTATATGTTTTTTAGCTGATATATAATCATATATTTTTAAACAATAAATTGCTTTATTCATTTCTTCTTTGTAATAATCAGGTTCACAATTAATAGCTAACATATATAACTCTCCTTATCTACTTTTTTATAATTATTAGTATAAGGATTTTCATATTAATATGGTATTAAGATATACAACTAAAAATAAAGATTTTGTTAATTTATATATCACAAAACTGCAATTAAAATGTAAATTAATATAATTACTAAAAAAGAGTTAGTAAAATTACTAGCTTTTTTTGTTTAAATGTCATAGTAGCTATAATAAAACATATTTATATACTAATATGTAAAACGAAATTATTTATCTTCTAAAGGAAAAAGTTAAATTTTACAAGAATTATTTATATGATTGTAAATTTTAATATTATTGGGGGGTTTTTATGTTATTAAAGAAAAAAGCGTCAATATTTCTAAGTACTATGTTTATATGTAGTTTAGTTTTAACGGGTTGTAGTTCTACAAATGAAGAAACTAAGTCTTCTAAAAAAGCTAATCCTTTTAAAGTCCTTGAAAATGAAGATGCCAGAAAAGCTATAGCTTTAGCTATAGACAAAGAACAAATGACAAATATAATACTTAATGATGGGTCAAAGCCTGTTGATAAATTTGTTCCTGATAATCTAGCTTTTAATGAAAAAGGTGAAGATTACAGAAATGTAGCAGGAGAAATGGGTTATTCTCATAATGATGAAGAAGCTAAAAAAGTTTGGGAAAAAGTAAAAAAAGAAATTGGTTTTGATTCCGTAGAATTTGAATTTTTAACTAGTGATACAGAACAAAGTGGAAAAATAGCTGAATTTATTCAAGCAGAGCTTCAAGATGCTTTAGAAGGAGTTACTGTGAAAATTCAACAATTACCTACTAAATTAAAAACTGAAAAAAGTTCTAATGGAGATTTCCAATTATCAATTGCAGGTTGGGGAGCTGATTACCCAGACCCACTTACTTTCTTAGAAATATATTACCCTGAAGTTGGAAGATATGCTATAAATGTAGGATATAAAGATACAGAATATAAAGATTTAATAACAAAAGCAAAAGGATCTACTACAATAGATGAAAGCTGGGAAAGTTATTCAAAGGCTGAAAAAATATTATTAGATAGTGCTTTTATTACTCCTTTATACCAAAAAGGTGGAGCTTATTTAGAAAAAGAATATTTAAAAGATGTGGTTAATTATTCATTTGGTCCACAAACTTCATATAAATGGGCTAAGTTAAGTAATGGTAAAAAAGAAGTAAATACTACTTCTAGTTCTGATATATCTTCTATGGATACTGCTAAAGCTTCAGATTCTACATCTTTTGAAGCTATAAACAACGTTATGGAGGGATTGGTAAGAGTTGACAGTAAAAATGAATTAATTCCAGGTATGGCTGAAAGTTGGGAAAAATCAAGTGATTCAAAAACTTGGACTTTTAAAATAAGAAAAGATGCTAAATGGTCTAATGGTGATCATTTAACTGCTAAAGACTTTGAATATTCATTTATAAGAAATTTAACTCCTGAAACTGCTTGTGAGTATGCTTATGTTATGTATGATATACAAGGAGCTGAAGATTTTAACTTAGGCAAAAATTCAGATTCAAGTACTGTAGGTGTAAAAGCAATAGATGATTATACTTTAGAAATAAAATTAAATAGACCAGTAAATTATTTTGATCAACTTATGGCATTTCCTGTATTCTTCCCTGTAAATAAAAACATGGTTGAAACTTATGGAGACAATTATGGAACTGATAAAGATAAATTAGCTTTTAATGGACCTTTCGTTATGGATAGTTGGAAAATGGAAGATCAATATGGCTTAAAGAAAAATGAAAATTACTGGGATAATAAAACTGTTAACTTAGATAAAGTTAATTTTAAAATAGTAAAAGATATTAATGCAGCTGTAAACTTATATGAAACTGGTGAAATAGATAAAGTTACTATAGCTTCTGAACATGTTGATAAATATAAAGATAGTAAAGAATTTAAAACGATAAAATATGCAACTTGTAATTTCCTTATGGTAAACGGTGGAAACCCTCCTAAAAAGTAAAATAATAAAAGGGACTAAAACTAAAAAGTTTTAGTCCCTTTCTTACATTTAAAGTTAATTATTATTAAACATAAACAAAACTTGTGATGTATAATTATCATTAGTATCTTCATATCCTAAATATACACTATATACAGTGCCCTCAAACTTTGTAGTATCAAAAGATATTACTCCATTTTCATCTAAGCAATCAGCTAAATCTAAAGTGGTATCTTCTAATGTTTTATTATTTCTTACTGTTACAAGGTTTGGTGATAGCTTTTCACCTTTTCTATTTAAAACATCATAATCTATTGTTACCTTATTATCTTTTTTAGCAACTGACCCTGCTGTTATTATTTGAGGATTAGCTCTTAAATCCGTTAACTTTTTAAGATCTTTAAGTGGTGATAAATCACTTATTTCATTATATTTTATATTTAATGATTCTAAGTTCTTAGCATACTGTAATCCATTTAAACTTTCAGCACCTTGAACATTTAAACTAGTAAGCTTTTGCATATCACCAACTGTTATAGTATCACTTGATAGATTAAGTTCTTTCTTTATACTTGCTTTAAGATATTTATCTTTTATATTTACTATTTCACTTAAATCTACATTTTCTTCTAAGTTTTCAATCGCTTTGTTTAGCTCTTTAATCATTTCATTTATTTCTTCTTGAGAGCTTATTTTATCTTTTAGCATAATATTAGCTTTGTTTAAAACTTCTTCAAATACTTTAAATGACTCCTCTGTATATGATTCTTTGTTATATTCATTAACTTTTGATACCAATGATTCTAATTCTTCATAGCTAACTTTTTCATTATTTGCAAAGTGAAGTTTAGCAGCTCCCCAAGTAGCATGGTCTGAACCTATTCCATTTGAACCATCATTTACAACTAGCTTTAACTCCTTAGCTCCTGCTATACTTAATTCAACATATTTTTGAGGATCTCTAGAATTCATTACTCCACTATTAAATCTCTTTTCACCATCAACATAAACTTCAAATTTAACGCTTCCAACAGTCCCATACATGGCTCTATCTACACCTACATATGAACTAAAGAAATCATAATCCTTATCAGTTAAGTCATATGTTATTGTAGCATTTGCATGAGCACCTATTCCTCTTTCATATGTAGATATACCTCCATCTTCTTTAGTTAATCTTAAAGAATTATTACTTGCTGATATGTCTTTTTTAGTACTTCCATAACTTTGATTAGCCACTTTCCAGTCATAATCAGTTAAGTATTTAAAGTCATTCATATCTACAACAGTAATATTTCTAACTTTATCAACTTTATTTCCATCTAAATCAGTTACTGAGTAAGTTATTTTGTATTTACCACTTTTATTAAAGTTAACCTTATCTTGTCCTGTCACTAAAACTTTAGAAGTTATATCTCCATCTTCTGCATCTGTTGCAAGGTATTTACCTACTACATCATCTATTGATTCTCCTAATTTTACCGCTATATCTTTTTCTATTTGAAGATCTGGTTTTGAATTTGTTTTATAAAGTTTTGGACTTCCCCAAGAAGCAAAATCTCCAAGTCCTCCATTACCTGAATCATCTGCAACTAATCTAAGTTCTTTAACTCCTTTAACACTTATATTTACAAAATCAGCTTCACTATCTTTTCTTATAGTATCTGAAGTATATACTTCTTTTCCATCTGCAAATATTTTAAATATTATACTTGTTCTATTGTCATTATAGTTTTTATCTGTACCAACATAAGTTGTAAAGTTGCTATACTCACCATTTAAGTCATAAACTATTTCTGCATTTGTTGCAGCACCTAACCCTTTATCAAACTCTTTTATAGTCCCACCAACATTAAGTTTTATCTTATTATTTGTATTTACAGCTGAGTCTTTATTTACAAATTTCCATCCAGAAACTGCAGATTTCCAATTCAAATCGCTTATATTTTCTTCTTTACTATAAACAATTATAGTTCTAGTTTTAGATACTGTATTATTATCACTGTCTGTTACTGTATAAGTTATAGTGTATTCCCCAGCTTTACCTGTATTAAAACCACCATCATTAACTATTATATTACTTGTTATATTTTTGTCTTCTTGATCACTAGCACTTACACCACTCATTAAGTCAAAATCGCTATTTAATTTAACATAAGTAGTATCTTCAAAGCTTATAACAGGTACTTTATCTTTAATTAACTTTTCAGCTCTTAATAAGTCTTCTTCAAATAATTTATATGCTGGGTGATTTTTAACTTCATTTCTTAAAGCTTCTACTTTTTCTAAAGTATTATAGTTTTCACTTATATCAGTTTTTGAATTATCTTTAAATAGTTCATTTTTTATTTTATTTGCTAAAACATCTTCTTTATAAAATGATACTTCACTTAAACTTGCCCAACCTTGATTAGCTTCTACAAATTTAAACTTAACTCTTCTTGCATTAGTTTTAGCTATATCAAACTCCACAACATCTGTTGTCCTAGTATTATATTCTCCAATACCTGCTAATATAAAGTCATTACCTTGTACTTCATTTGAAACATATATTTCAAATTTATTTGCAAATCCTTTACCTGAAGCATCTCTTCTTGCAGCAAAAGCTACTTTACTTATTTCAGCATTTTTACCTAAATCAAATATAACTTCATTTTTAAATGAATCACTATTTGGTTTATTTGTTTCCCAGTGTGTATTTATATTTTCATCAATAACTTTTCCTACAACACTTGATCCATAGTTTCCTGCATTATTACTTACTGATGCTACTGGTATTTTAAACTCCTCATTATATTTATCTAGATTTTCAAATGAACCATACTTAGATTTTGCTACTATATAATCTTCATAAACTGTTATATACCATTTCTTTTCAACATAGTTATTATCACTATCTGTTACTCCATATATAACCTCAAATCTTCCAACTTTTCCTTCTTCAAAGTTGTTTGATACTACTTCTACACTAGAAGTCAAATCACCATCTTCTGCATCAGTTGCTTTAACTCCTTCGTTAAGGTCTAACTTATCCCCTAATTTGTAAGTTTTATCTTCAACATTTAAAGTTGGCTTAGCATTGTTTGTAGTTAGTTTAGGATTAGCTATTACAGTATGGTCAGAAGTATTTCCATTTCCACCATCACTTACTTCTATAACTAATTCATCTATACCTTTTACAGGAACATTTATACTTATCATATTATCTTCATGCTTTAATACCTTTGTTGTAGCTAGTGTCTTCCCATCTCCAACTACTTTAAATGTTATACTAGAGTTATTTTGAGCTGTTATCCCCATATCAACTCCTAGTAATGCTTCAAAGTTGTCATATTCTTTATCTGATAAATCATAAGTTATCTTTCCATTTGCATGTATTCCAAATCCTTTATCAAAATCTTTTATTTCTCCATTTACTCTACCTTTTATATTAGTATTTCTTCTTGGAGTTCCATATTGAGTTTGAACAGATTTCCAATCACTATCAGATAAATAGTGATAATCACTTACTACATTTACACTTATAACTTCTTTAGTGGTTACTCCATTGTCTTCTACTGTATATTCTACAGGATAATTACCTTTTTCATTTACATTTACACTTTCATTAACTTTTATCTTATTACTTATATCCTCACCATTGTAGCTAAATGCTTTTACTACTGATAGCGGATTAAATTTTTCTCTAAGTTTTACGTTTATTTCTTTTTGTTGTACATTTATACTAGGTTTTAACGAATTTATTTTAACTTCATTTCCTGTATTTAACTTTTTGTCATAAGGAACTATAGTATAGTCTATAGCTTCACCTATATTAGAATTTGTATCAACAAAGCTATTAGTCGATGTAAATCCTATTAGCTTATCACCTTTAAATATTTCATATCCTAATAAATCATTTTTAGCTTCTTTATTAATTTCAAATATTAATTTAACGTTGTTTCCTTGACTAGAGTTTTTAACTTTTAAATCAATATTTCCTTTAAACCCTTCACCTTTATAATCTTTATAATCATAGTTAGAATACCAAATTTTCTTATCAGGCTTTGGATATTTACTTATTAATTCTTTTGTCTCATCAGATACAAAGAATCCATGTCTTTCAAAATGTTCACTTAAATCTAATTCTAAAGCTATACTTGAATACTTAGCTAATTGATTTAGCTTATCTAATGCTTCATTACTTGAATCTAAAACTACATTATTTTCTCTATACTGGGTATTTAATTTCGCCCAGTATCCTGGATATATCATTTCTAACTGCCAAAATACTGCTAGCTTTTCAAAATATTCACCTTCATAATAGTCGTTATTATCAGTTCCTATTATATTTTTATAAGTATGACTTTCAAAAGGAATTCTTTTATTTGGACTATTATAATAATAAGAAGATTGTTGAGGTAACATGTTATTTGTTACTTCTCCTATTGTTCTTACTCCTATATCCATTTTATGTCCTATTTCATGGTCTACTCCCCAACTACCTACACTTGTTAACATACTGCTCATCACATCACCTTGAACACCTATATGTCCTCCTGCTGCATACATGTACCCAAATGGCTGAGCTAATCTTATATTTTCTCTAGTGTATTTTATATCATTTTTTTCATTTTTTCCGTCTAAGCCTTGGTACTTAAATAGCATGTCCATATGATCATTCCACATCTTTATTGTATCTAATGGTTTTTTACCATTTGTAACATATGCATCATATGCTCCAGTTACTGTACCTGTAAATACCATATGATCAGAAACAAACTCAAAAGTATCTATCATCTTTCTATCTAATACATTTGGATTTTCTTTAGCATCTTCATCTAATCTATTCTTATAATCTTTTATAAATTCTATTAATTGTGTTTCATTTGTGTTTTTATCTAGTAATGGGAAACTATCACATCCACTTGCAAATCTTATTACTGGTGCTTTTCCTTGTTCTTCTTCAGTGTATGGGTTTACTATATAAACTGGTCCTCCAGGTGTTACATCATGCTTATACCAACCATCATTTTGGTTAACTTTTGGAACAGTTATTACATTTTTTCCTGGATGTAGACTTACAGTTCTTCCCCAATTTGCAAAACTTCCTTCTTGTTGAGAAAACATTAATTGTGGTAGTGGCTTATTTGGATCTGCATCAACATATACAGTTACTTCTTCCCCTGCTCTAGCAACTACACCTGTTGGCTGATTGTTATTACCAAATCCAAACTTCAAGTTTTTGCTTGTATGTTTATTTCTATCTCCATGTTGCTCGGCAACTACAGTTTTTATATTTTGAAGATTATTGTTTAAAATATCTTTAGCCAATTGTATTTCTTTATCGTATATAGGTCTTAGTGGATGAACTTTAACCTCATTTGATAAAGTATTTAACTTTTCTATTGTATTAAATTCCTCACTTACAGTATCCATTAATCCATTTGTGAATAGTCTTTTCATCTTATCAGATACATTATCTTCTTTATATAATCTTATATCTGAAATTGATGCCCAATTATCATGTGCATTATCAAATACAAATTTAACTCTTTTTGCTTTAGTCTTGTCAAATTGTATCTCTAAAATATCACTAGTTACTGTATATCCACCTTCACTTATCTTTTGGAAGTTGTTCCCCGAACTAACTGGAGATACATATACGCTAAATTCTTTCGCAAATCCTTTTCCTGAATTTCTTGATTTATAAGTTAATCGATTTATTAAAGTAGCTTCTTCTAAAGTTAATATTACTTCATTTTTAAATGAGTCACTATTTGGTTTTCCAGTTTCCCAGTGAGTATTTACATCTTCATCAACCGCATATTTTATTGCAGAGCCTGCATATTGCCCTCCATTATTACTTATAGAAATATCTTTAATTCTATATACATCATCATATGCTTTTATATATTCTGTATAAAAAGGTGTAAATTTAGATACATTAGAAGTACCTGCTTGAACTTTTCCATAATCAACTAATTCTTTCGCAATCTCCAACTTTTCTATATACTCATTTTCAAATGGGTGGCCCTTTACTTCTTTCATTAATCCTTCTATTGCAGCGATAGTAGCAAATTCTGGATTAACTTCATTAGTATCTTCATTTACAAATAATCTATCTATCTTTTCCTTTAATTCATCTTGCTTATATAGTCCAAACTCAGAGGCTAAAGCCCAATTCTCATAACCTTTCTTAAATACAAACTTAATTCTTCTAAGTTTGGTTGGCTTAAACTTTATTTCTAAAGTATCTTTTGTTATATTAGCTTCACCAGATGTTATCTTCTCGAAAGTATCTCCATTAGAAGTTCTAGATGCATATATGTCAAAACTTTGAGCAAATCCTCTAGAGTTTAAACTTGTGTACATAATTCTATCTATAGTAGTTAATTCATCTAAAGTCATAACTACTTCGTTTGTATGGCTACTAGTATTTTGTTTTCCTGAGTGCCAGTTAGTATTTACATCACCATCCATAGCCCTTTGGATAACATTAGAAGCATAATTCCCCCCATTTGTAGTTATACTTGTTACTTTATTCATAGGTATTTTAAATAATTCATCATATTTAACTAATCTTTCATCATTAAATGATTTAAATTTTGATACCTTTGATTGTGTGAATTCTAAAGCTTTATTTTCTAAAATTATTCTAGCATTATCGATATCTTCTTTTATATTATTATATAGTGGATGAGTGCTTGCTTCTCTATCAAATGCATCTAACTTTTCTATAGTGTTAAAATCAGGACTTATTTGTTTTTTTGATTCATTTGTAAATAACTTATCCATTTTATTAATTATATTGTCTTCCCTATAAAACCAAAACTCTGATGCACTTGCCCATCCTTGATTGGCTTCTTTAAATACAAATTTAAATTTTTTAGCTGTAATAGTATCAAATTTAAATTGAAGCATATTTCCTGTTACAGAATGACTTCCTGTTGCCATAAGCTTGAAATCTTCATCTTCACCACTTATAGATGCATAAATCTCAAACCTAGTCGGAAATCCTTTGCCTCTAGCTCCATCTTGTCTAGTAGCATAGGCTATCCTATCAATAGATTCTATATCTTTAAACTCTACTACTACTTCATTTTTAAAAGACTCAGTGTTTTGTTTTCCAGTTTCCCAGTGAGTTGACATGTTATTGTCTATAGCTTTATCTATAGAACTAGATGAGTACTGTCCCCCATTATTTGAAATTGATTTAATCTTATCTTTAGAAACTCTATATTTTTCATTATAATTTTCAAACTCACTATAATTATTTAGATTAAAAGGTGAAATTTTAACTTGATTTGCCACACTTTTTTTTATTAGTTTGGCCTTATCTGTTATAACTTCATCAGCAAATACATTTATTACTGGTGATATGTTTGTTGCTATTAAAGATACTGCCAATACAGATGATATTTTTTTCTTCATAATACTCTCCCTAATTTTTAAATTTTGTAATTATAAAATAAACCCTGATTTTTATAATAAAAAAACTACCCTCTAAAGGGTAGTTGCCAGCAAAATTAAACATCATAAAAGTTTCATGACCAAACTAATATACGACCATAAATTTATCATGTAAAAACAAAGAATAACTATTCTTTGGCAACTGGCTGGCATAGTTATAATTACCTTAGCCCCTTTAGCTTTGCGTCTCTAGATTTCCCTAGATTTGCCATATTGAATTATTTTTCTACAATTATTATACAATATTTCTCAATTTAGTAAATACTTTTATTTTAATTTTATAAAAATTTAAACAATTTTTTATCTTTCAACAAAAAATGTGCTGACTATGAAATAGACAGCACATTAAAATTTACTTTTTCCCAAATATATTTTCTCCTACTTCTGCTTCAAACTGTTTAACATACAATGAGTGATAATATTTCTTTTGTTTTAATAATTCTTTATGACTTCCCTTTTCTACTATCTTACCATCTCTAACAACCAATATAATATCTGCTTTTCTTATCGTAGATAATCTATGAGCAACTAAGAAAGATGTTCTATCTTTAAGTAAGTGAGAAATAGCATTTTGAATAATTTGTTCTGTTTCAGTATCTATAGATGAAGTAGCTTCATCAAGTACAAATATCCTAGGATTTGCAAGAACTGCTCTAGCAAAAGATATAAGTTGCTTTTCTCCTGTTGATAAATTAGAACCACCTTCTCCTACCTGAGAATCATAACCTTTTTCCATATTCATAATTATCTTATGAGCTGATACTATTTTAGCTGCATTTTCTACTTCTTCATCAGTTGCATCAAGCTTTCCATAACGTATATTTTCTTTTATAGTTCCTGAAAATAAATGTGGATTTTGAAGAACATAACCAATATTATTGTGTAACCATAACTGAGATCTTTCTCTATAATCTTTTCCATCTATTAATACTTTTCCTTTAGTAGGTTCAAAGAATCTACAAGCTAAGTTTACCAAAGTACTTTTACCTGAACCTGTTTCACCAACTAAAGCTATTGTAGTTCCTGCTGGTATTTTAAGATTAAAGTTTTCATAGATATATTCATCTCCGTCAGGGTATTTAAAATATACATCTTTAAATTCTATATCACCTTTAATTTCTTCCCAATTTTCTTTTTTAGGATTAAATGAATCTCCATACTTTTTAATTACTTCTTCACTATCAACTATATCCGGAGTTCTTTCTAATAATCCAAAAACTCTTTCTATATTTGCTTGAGTAGCTATAAATTCTGATATATTTTTAGCTAATTGTTGAATTGGTTCAAATATACTTATTGCATAAGATATAAATGCTGATAATGTACCTATTTCCATTAAATCGTTTATAACTAAGTTACCACCTCTATCAAGAACAAATGCCACAGCTAGTGAACTAAAAAATAGTATAATTGGCATATATATAGCATTTAATTTTGTAGCTCTTATACTTGTTTTATACATTTTATCTGTTATTTTAGAAAAATCCTCTAGGTTTTTATTTTCTATTACAAGTGTTTTAGAAGTAATAGAGCCTGTTATTCCTTCATTAAATGCTCCCGTTATTTTTGAGTTTATTTTTCTTACATCTCTATTTACATTTAGTATTTTATTTTGAAAATAAACTGTAAGTATTGCTATAAATGGTACTATTGCTATTACATACATAGCTAATTTTGCATTTAGCATAAACATTGCTATAAATACTCCTAATACATAAGTAATAGACCAAAACAAATCAACAAGTCCCCATGCTACCATCGACCCAATTTTATTAGTATCACTCATTACTCTAGCTATTATATAGCCTACTGGTGTAGTGTTATAATATGAAAATGAAAGTTTTTGCAAGTGCATAAATGTAGCTCTTTTTAAATCCTTGCCTATATTCATTTCTAAATACATTGAAAGCCTTGTAAATATTATTACAAATATTACTTGTAAAACTATGGCTAGTATATATACAATTACAAAATTATTTATTCCTTTTGTACTCATAGGAGTTATAAAATTATCTATTGCATACTTTTGAAATATTGGAAACATTACGTCTACAAATGCAACAAATAAGTTTGCTAATATAGCACATATAAAATGTAATTTGTATTGTTTTAAAAATGGATTTAGCTTTTTCCATATATTTATAGAAAAGCTTCTTTTATATTCTTCTTCATCAAAACTCATTATTTTTCACCTCCTGTATCTTCATTTAAGGTGTCTGTTAGTTCACTTTCCACACTTGATTGCATATCGTAAACTTTTTTGTATAATCCATTTGTTTTTATTAAAGATTCGTGATTGCCACTTTCTATTACTTTTCCATCATCTAAAACTATAATATTATCACAACTCATAAGTGTAGTTATACGATGAGATATTATTATTACAGTACTGTCTTTTACATGTTTTTTTAATTCCTGTCTAATCTTTGCATCTGTTTCTGTATCTACTGCAGATAGTGAGTCGTCAAATACTATTACTGGACTATTTTTTATTAATGTTCTAGCTATTGCTACTCTTTGCTTTTGTCCACCAGATAAAGTTACTCCTCTTTCTCCTACTATAGTGTCATAGCCTTTACTAAAACCTAGTATATTCTCATGAACATGTGAAACTTGAGAAACGTGTTTTATAGATTCAAAGTTTTCAATTTCATCTATTTTAGATGCTATATTTATATTTTGTTTTATAGTTTTTGAAAATAAGAAAGGCTCTTGTAATACTACTCCTATGTTATGTCTTAAATAATCAAGTTTTATATTTTTTATATTTACTCCATTTATTAATATTTCTCCACAATTTTCATCTAAATTATATAATCTATTTAGTAAGTGTACTATTGTAGATTTTCCAGAACCAGTACCTCCTAAAATACCAAAGGTACTTCCTTTTTTTATTTTAAATGAAACATCTTTAAGTACAGGTTTAGTCCCATAGTAATCAAATTTTACATTTTTAAATTCTATATCACCATTTATATCTGGAGTAATAGCATCTTCATTATCTTTTTCTTCCTCTGCATCTAAAATTTCTTTAATACGATTTATAGATACTCCTGCTTTACCCATTTCTGAGATAATTCTTCCAAGAGATCTTACTGGCCAAACTAGCATAGAATTATAAAATATAAATGCTAAAAGTTCTCCTAGTGTTAATGCCCCAGAAACTGTTTCAAAGCATCCAAATACAACTATAGACATAACTTGAAGTCCTGAAAATAAATCGCCTATACCCCAATAAAAACTTAGTACGTGACCAAGCTTAATCCATAGTCTTGAAAATCCTATATTTTTTTCATCAAATCTTTCAATTTCATAAGACTGTCTACCAAAAGCTCTTACAACTCTTACTCCTGTAAAGTTTTCTTGTACAAGTGCTGATAGCTCACCTTCTGCTTCATCTGCAACCTTAAACTTCTTTTGTATAAGACTATAAAATATTACAGAATAAGTAATTACTATTAATATAAAAGCTACTGCTATTAAGGATAGCTTTACATTCATAGAAAACATTAATGTAAGGGATATTGTTATTAGAAATATTATTCTTATAAATTCTAGTAATTGGATTCCTAAAAAGCTTTTTACTACTTCCATATCAGATGTGCATCTTTGAATTATATCTCCTGTTGGATTTTTCATATGCCAACTAAATGGAAGTCTACTTATATGACTGTATAATTTATCTCTTAAATTTTTTATAGTACCATCTGATGCTTTTGCCATATACACCTTATAAAAGTAGTTACATATTCCAGATAAAACTGAAAATACTACTCCTACTATTGCTGGTATGTATAAATTTTGTCTTAAGAATTCTCTTCCACCTAAATTATCTATTGTATTTAACATGTAACTAGGTAAATTAAATGGTGTATTTCCAATTATAGAATCCACTGTAATTCTTATTACTTGTGGAGTAAGGTAGTTAAATATTATTCCTAATATAGTGGTTATTACTGCTACAACAAAATACTTTTTAAGTCCATTTGTAGATTCTATTATCATTTTTAATTTACTTTTATTTTCTTTCATGTATATCCTCCTCTCTTAATGAAATAAGTTATTTGTATGTTTTTAATTTTCTAAAAATAATATATATACTATTTTATTTCTATATGTAAAAAAAAATACCTACATAGCCTTCTTCTTTGTTTTTAATTAAAGACTTAAGGTATTTATAACTTATTTATTCTTAAATTAATTCATCATAATTTAACATCATTTGAATTTGACAACTATAAGACTCTGTATTGAAAAAATCATTTAATAAATCTATTTCAATAAAATTTTTAACATTTAAATTATTTTCTTTTATGTAATTAGATATCTTTCTTTTACATTCTAGTTCATTTTCCTTAGTATAAGCTAGAGTTAAATAATTACCTTCTGGTAATACTTTTATACATTCTTTTGATTTGATACTATTATCTTTAAGCACATTAAACACATATTTAGGTTCTATATTTCCCTTAGAATCAACATTATATAAAATTCCTCTTTCTATTAAAGTTTCGACATTTTCATTTTCTATAATTTTATCCAAATCAGAGTAATAAATAAGTTCATTTAAACTTCCAGACTCTTTACATGGTGTTGTAATTATATATCTTTTTTCAAAAAAACTTATAGTTATTTCTTTATTATTTAATATACTTTTAGACTTCTCAACACTCATATTTAAATTATCTATATGTTTAATAATTTCATTCATTTTAATTATCTTATCTTGTGCTTCACATCTTTTTTTCTGTAAAAATTGTAGTAATTCATCTGTATTATATTTTTTAAAAATCTCTTGAAGTTCCATTATGCTAGTTCCTAATGCTCTACACCCTTTTATAATATCTATATGAATAAATTGGTCTATAGAATAATATCTATAACCTGTTGCATTATCAATATATCTTGGAATTAAAATTCCCATTTTATGATAATATCTTAATGCTTTTATCGTAACCCCTTTTATTTTAGAAACTTCCCCAATAGAAAATAAATTTTTCATTATACTCACTACCTTTTTATTTTTCTTTAATTTAAACTTTACTTTAGGATAGATTTTATTATAATTAAAATATATTTACAAGAATATATAAATTTATTACAAATAAAATTTAACCACAATAATTATATAATTATAATTATTGTGGTTAAATTATCTAATACTTATTTTTAAACTTTTAAATTATTTTACTCCGACTTCATTCCATGCAGCTTGAACATCATTGGCTTCTTTATCTCCATAAAGGTCTTTTGCTGATTGAATTAAAGCATGGCTAGCATCTGAGAAATTTGATTGTCTTGTTAAGTATTTAGTAAGAGCTCTATAATAAATTTTTTCAGCTTTTTCTTTTCCTAATTTAGTTATAGTATTATATGCTGCTTTGTTAGGAATACCACTATTTATGTGAACTCCTCCATTATCATATCCCATACCATAATTTCTATATTCATTCATATGTTCTGGTTGATTATATTTTTTAGGATCTTTTAAATCTCTTATAGCTTTATTAGGTGTTTTGTATAAATCTTCACCCATTGTCCAGTCATCACTATCTACAAAATATCCAAATACATCTGAGAAAGACTCATTTAAAGCTCCTGGTTGATACTTATAAACTAAATTAGCTGTTGCTGATGTAACCCCATGTGTAATTTCATGAGCAACAACATCATCTGCTGCTGAGAAATAATTTTCATCAGCTTGGTTACCATCTCCATAAATCATCTCTGTTCCAATCCAAGCAGCATTACTCCAACTTTCACCTGTATCTGGATTTGGTACATGCACATAAGAGTATATATCTGATCCTTTATCATCATAACTTTCTCTATTATGAACATCTTTATAATATTTATAAACTTTATCTGCAAAGTAGTGAGCATCTACAGCTGCTTTATCTTTTTCAGCATCAAAATGATTTTTTATACTAGAGATAACACTTCCTGCTATACCATCGTCCTTAAAGCCTTCAAACGCTGCAGTAGCTATTTTACCTTTATGAGTAGTATCTATTAAATAGTACTTACCTCCATCTTCTGTCATATTTAAAGGTGATCTAACTTGTCCATTTGCACCTACTCCAGTTCCTGTTGTTTGAGTTGCATTTTCTATGATATTTTGTTTTTCAACTATATTTCCATTTTCTGCATCTACTTTAATATTCCAATGAGCTGGTTCTGGTACAGTATATGCTATATCTAAACTATAAATTGCTCTATTGCTTTGTTCATCAACAGCAATTTTAGCTTCTTGCACAACATCTTTTCCTGATAAATTTTTAACTTCATCACGTGATTTTCCTATTGCTTTAAAAGCTAATTCAATAGCTTTATCTTTATCTATTTTAGTTTGGTTTTTAACTTCCAATTTACCTTGATCTAAATCCCCATTTACAAAAACAACTTTACCTGACTTATCAGTATGTATTTTAACTTCTGCTGCGTCGGCAAAATATCCATTAGCTTTAGGCTTTAAAGTATAGTGAGTAAAGCCTAATTCATCTTTTTGTGTATCTACTAATTGGTATTGATCAGAGTTGTTTTTTATACTATATTCATCTGATACATTCTTTAAAACATCTTTTAAATCTTTATCTGATTTGACATTATATGCTTGTGGCAAATCTTCTTTTGTTTGACTATCTGCATAACTTACTGAAGGTACTAAAAAACTAAGAGTTAATCCTGCTACTGTTAAAGCTGCTATATTTTTTTTAATCATTTGAATCCATCTCCCTTGTTAAGTTTTTGTTTAGTCATTTTATGATATCAACCTTGTGCTTAAGTAATATCAGCTTTATTCATAGATAAATATTAATTAAGACTTCAGATTGATATTTTTTTAATTCTTATTATGAAAATCAAGATAAATATTTCACAATCCAAATTAAAATTTAATGTAAATTTTTTTATATTAATTGTATAACCAACAAATTAATACTTTTTAAATTGTAAATTTTTATTTATCTTACTGGTAAAAATTTGAAAATTAAAGATTTGTTTCAGATTTAAAAAAGATTTTGTATACAAAATTTTATTTTGTTGCTTAAAACATAATTATGTTTGTTTCTACAATATAGATGGTATAGGTAGATAGTTAGATTGTCAACTTTTTCCATAAGTAAATATTTTAAGTACTAAAATTAGTATAGATATAATCTATAATAATTTTAGTACTTAAAATGTACAATATTAATTTTAACTATATAATAAAAACCGTATCAATTACTTGAGATACGGCTTTTCATTATACCTACCATATAGGGTTATTTATATTAATTTTTTATTATATATAATAAATACTTTTTTGACTTTTGTATTTATTTTTTCTATTAATATATTTTGTCAAAAAGCAATTGAAATCGACAATTTAACATATATTTTTTTAAAAAATCTAATTAAAATTTTTATAATTTATATAATAAATTTAATCCTTTTTTATAAAAATATTTTTAATTACTACTTTTAACTTCTTTTACATATTCCCATGTTTTACCCTTATCCTTAGATTTATAAAGTAAACTACTATTCCCATTATAGTCTCCATCAGCTCCTTGTTCTACATTTACATATAACACTTTATCTTTTTCATAAGGAACCTTTGGAAAATCAAAGGGATTAAATGAATCTTTATTATCTAGCTTAACTGATTTATTTTCAAACTCTATCTTATTAAAAGACTTTCCTCCATCTTCTGTTCGATATAGTTCTCCTTCACAACCACCATTTCTAGATGCTCCTATAAAGCCTATATTTTCATCAACAAAATATATTCCTGAAGCCTCTCCAACAGGTCCATTAAACGGATCATCATTTAAAACAAACCAGTTGCTACCTCCATCAGTAGTTTGTTGTAATGAATAAAAAAAGCTACCCGTTGCCTTATCTTCTACATTTAATTTATATCTAACTCCATCATGTAAATAAAATTCATCATTAATATTTGAATTTCCAGTTACAATATCCCACTCCTTCTTATTTTCCTTTAACTCATCTTCTTTTTTAGTATTTTGAAACTTAAACCAATATGAATCAGTTAATAAATTATATCTAACAGGAGTTATTTCATCCTCTTTTCCTGGGACATATATTGAAACTGTATATCCAACTAATTTATCTCCGGCTAACTCTATAGGTACTTCATTTCCATTTTTATTAATTAAAACAATTCCTTCTCTATTACCTTCCCAGTTTCTTTTACCCTTATAAAGTAATCCAAATTCACTTGCATCCCATTTGCTAACTGTGTTTTTTATAGAAATACACTCAACTGTTTCAAATAAAGGATCAAGCAATTTATCATTACTATAAGTAGCATTTACAACACCATTTAATATAAGTTTTATATCTTTTGATTTATCTTTATCATAATATATTAAATAATTTACTTCTTTTCCATACTTATCTTTACCGTAAATAAAGGTTTCAAAGTATGTAATTGTTCCATCTTTTTTAAATTTGACGCTTAAATCATCTGATATATATAATTTTTTAGGTAATTCATATTTTTTATTTATATCTTCAAAAATACCCTTTACTCCATCTTTATAGATATTATTTTTTTCAAATTTAACACTTCTTTCACTTTGTAATCTTTTTATAACCCATGCAAGTTTTCCCTCATAGTTAGTTGCACTTTTATAGATTTTTACTCCATAAAATGAAGTTATTATAATAATGATTATAAGCGAAATATATTTCCACATTTTCAAATTTAGTAATTTAAATTTACATTCTTTACTTTTTCTCACTCTTATTGTATAAAAAATAATCATAGTTATAAAAAATACTACACATGCCATTATAATATAAATATTATTATTAAATCTTCCATACATGCACAAAGTAGTTAATTCATAACAGAAAACCCAATATACAATTAATATTATCGGATTAGTTATAAATTCCCTAATTATTCTTTTTAATTTGTCCTTCAATCTATTCCCCCCTAGTTGAATTTATTTAGACATATTTTAATTTATCTATAATAATATATCATAATATTGGAAAATTTAATAGAAAATGGACAAATGAATAAGTTTTATTTTTTAGTTTATTTTCATCTAATAGTGAAATTAAGTTTAATCTTTTTTTAATTCCAATTGAGTACGCCATACTTAAAATAATTATTGATATAATAATATACACTATAAGTTTAATCATAATATCTACCCCTTTATTATATGAAAATTTATAACATCACTAAATTAAATTTATATACGAAAAATAGAGGATTATATCCTCTATTTTTTAATCTTTAAACATTTGAATGTACCATGTTTTATAATTATGTTTTTTATAAAACCCAATTATATTATCCATATCTTTTGTAGCTGAATAAATTAAAGATTTTTCAATCCCATTTTCCTTAGCAACTTCTAAAATTTTATCTAGTAAAATACTTCCTACCCCTTTTTTTCTACTTTCTTCCAAGATGTAAATATCATCTATTTCAATGTAAAATTGCCCATTAGGTATTATAGACATATTTTTAGCTTCATGAATTGTTCCATAAACAAACCCTATAATATTATTATCTAATTCAGCAACTAAAAAATATTTACCTAATTTTGATTCTAAGTAACTTAGTTTTGCTGGAACAAAACCGTAAGTTATATCTTCATTTGCCCATTTTCTTTGTAACTTTTCAATTTTTATTAAATCTTCATATTTACATTCTCTAATATTTACCTTATCCATAATATCCCCCATAGCTACTTCTACATTTTCATAAGTTCTTCTAATTTATCATGTTCACTATCATATTCTATAAATCTTTTTAAATTTTTTATCTTAACATAAAATAAACTTACAATAAAACAAGCAGAAAAAGTCATAATTAATACAACCCTAACTGGCATTAAATCTCCTAAAATTCCTGCTATCAATTGACCAATTGGTGCTAATCCCATACTTATAGTTGAAGTTATAGCTATAACCTTACCTCTTATATTTGCTGGTACAATAATCGTACTAGTAGTTGAAAAAATAGTATTCATAATTACATTGAAGAAAAAACTAAAAAATAAACACATAACCAAAACTATATAACTATTAGTAATCATACTTAATAAAAATAATGAAGTACATCCTAAAAGTGAAAAAACAAACACCATAAATTTTTGTTCTCTTTTTATATTTTTAATTGATAATAATATACTTCCACTAACCATACCCATAGATAAAAACATCATAGCAAAGCCATATCTCTCTGTTCCTAAAAATTCAGTTTCTTTAAAATATGGAATTAATAGTATCATACCTGCATTTGCAAAAAAATTTATCATAGAAGAACATATAAACATTTTCTTATATACTTTAAAATCTTTTATAAAATTAAGCCCTATCTTAAAATCTTCTTTAAAAGTTATTTCTTTTTCTTCTCTTTTTAATTTTGGAATAGTTATAAACATTTCAGTAAAAGCTGAAAATAAATATGAAAGCCCATTAAATAAAAACATGTAAGGAGCTCCTATTAATACGTAAAGTACTCCTCCTGCTGCATATCCTATCATATCTATTCCAGCTTGTGCTAAACTCGTTACAGAATTAGCTTTTATAAGCTTATCTTCTGGTACTATATCTGGTTTACTAGAATTTATTGCAGGATTGAAAAATGCTGAACATAATCCATTAATAATTCCTACAACAAAAACCATCCAAACTTGAATAAATCCCATTACCCCAGCTATTCCTACAAAGGTTACAACAATACCTCTTATTAAATCAGTTAAAACAATTACTTTTTTTCTATCCCACTTATCTATAAATACACCTGCAAAAGGTCCTAAAATTATCCTTGGCATCATTGTTATTGCACTTAAAAGTCCCATAAGTGATTTAGAACCTGTCATTTCTAAAATCCAAAAATCTAGTGCCATAATGTATAAAACATCTCCTAGCACTGATACTAGTTGACCTTGCCAAAGTAGAAAAAAGTTTTTATTCCATAGTTTGCCTTCTAATTTTTTCGTAGTATCCAAACTATCCCCCCTTAATTATTTTTTCAATATTTTAAAAATTCTTTTATTAAATATATATTCATTAAATAATATTGACATAACAATTAATAATTTTAATCAATACAAAAATAGTAGATAACATCAATTACTGATACTATCTACTACTTTTATTTCCTCTTTAATCTGAAATTTTAAATTTTACTTATTTTTAAATATATAATAACATCAACCATATTATTTGAAATATCACCACTAGCTTCACTTGGTTTTACAAAATCATTTCCTAAAGCTATTCCATGTGTAACTCTATCTTTTCCTGTACTAAAAGATGCTATTGCCAAATTCTTTCCAAGCTCTATTTTATGCGCTCCTTCAGAAGCATTTTCAAGCATATTCCATGTAACTCCAATATTTTCTCTATTGAATTTAGAAAAATTTAGTCCTTGTGATGTTGAAGCCATAAATTCATCTTTATTATTTTGGCTAATATCAAATGTTAAAATATCTTTATCAGTCTTATTAATACCAATATTTAAATTATCTTTATTATTTTTTATCTCCATTTCACTACTTAATATATTACTAGATTCTTTCAACTTACCATCATTATATACTTCTGAAGTAATACTAACTTCATATTTTCCTTTTTCTAAATTATTTACATCATAAATTCCTATTGAGTTTCCTGTTAGTCGTTCTTTTATTTGTTCTTTTGGGTTTGCAATATCCTTATTTATAGTGATTTCTTGTTTATTTGTACACCCCCCTAGCCCTAATGTCCCTATCATGGCAAATATTATAAAAAGCTTCTTCAAAATTTCTCCTCCTCAAATTTATGTTAATTTATTTTCTGTAAAATTCGACTTATATCTCTAAATATCCTTTTGTATAAAAATAAAAAGATGTAATCTTGTAAATCTACAAAATTACATCTTTTTATTTTTATAAATTTTTACATATTACTTATAGACTTCTTTTTATTTGTTTTTAAAGTTTTTATTGACTTTAATATAAAATAACTACCAAATAGTATTGTATATAAACTTAATCTTAATGTATCAATTTCTTTTTTATTTAAAATCGAAAGTACTATATGTATATAAACTAATAAATAAAATGGATATGCCCATCTTTGCAATTTCTTCCACTTTGTAAATTTCATTTTACTTCTATACTTTTTAAGTGATGTTTTAAATAGTGGTATCATTATTATAAATGCTATTAACCCAACTATTAAATAAACCACGTAAAGTGTTGTTATAGGTTTATGATTTAATAATTTCACCATAAAACGAACTAAATACATTATTACATGTGGGAATATAAGTATAGAACCTAATATTGCAGATTCTGCTCTTATACTTAATAACTTTTTAGTTATCTTCCATTTAGGATTTAATGCTCCTGCAAACATAACTAATATGAAAAATGCTATTGAAAAGTTCCCTTTCATAGACGCTTTTTCAAATTCACCTATAAATCCGTGTAACTTTGCATTTGTTAATAATCTATATATTTCATAGATTATTGTTCCTCCTCCAATTATTGAAGCAACTGTATAAAAAATCTTAGAGTGTTTCTTTATGCTTGATGTAAAAATTAGTGACAAAGCCACTATAAATATTAATGAATAAACTAATCGCATATAAATTCTCCTTTTTTAATTTTTATTAATTATCATTATGTGTTGATAATTAATTTCAATAAGAATTTTATTATATTACTTTAACATTGTCAACACTTTTTGAAAATAATTATCAATATTAATTATTTTTAATCAAAAAAATGTCCCTAAGAAATATTTAATTTCCTAGAGACATTTAATTTATTATTTTTTATCAGTACTTCCAAATCCACCTTTTCTTACTTCGCCAGTTTCAAAATCATCTCCATCAGCTAAAAGTATTGGCATAAATATAGCTTGTCCTATACCATCTCCTACTTTAACTTCCCAAGCTTTTTTGCCTCTATTAACTAATTTTATAAAGTAATGCCCTTCATTAGATTCACAGTTATAGTAATCTCCATCACCTATACCTACTGTATTTGCTAATTGTATTTGGTATTTAAATCCCATACCACTTCTTGGATATAATGCTAACATTTCTCCAACTTGCATATAAGCTTTAAATCCTGTTGGTATAACTATATCTTCACCTGGTTGTAATGTAAAGTTTAATGTACTTTTTATATCATACCCAGCAGCAAACTTAGTTGCTCTTTTAGGTAGTGTTAACTCTTCATATGCTATATGTGCATTTGCTTTTTCAAATTCTTCTTTGCTTACTAATTCAAATCCTCTTATTTTCATTTATGTATCTCCTTTAAAAATATATTTAATATATAATACCATAATCATTTTTTTATAACAAATTAAAAAAGCCAACTAAAAGTGGATAACTTAAAATTGGCTTTAAAACTTAATTATTTATATTAAATTTTAATATATATTTTCTATTAATTGACTACATTCTTTTTCTATATCTTCTATATACTCATGTATATATATTCCATTTCCACAAGCGTATATATTATTTCTTGAAGTCATAAATTTATCATCAACTTCTGGTCCTGTAGTCTTTGGATTTAGTTTAATACCACTTCTCATAGCTACCAATCCATCTGAAAGCATAGGATTTGCAAATATTAAAGTATCACACTTAACTATTTCTTCTTTATCATCTTTAGCTAACTTAACACTACTTATTCTTCCCTCTCCATATATAGCTTCTATACTGTAGTTATCATATATTTTATCAGTTAGACCATAAGTATTAATATCTTTATCTTTAGCTATTATACCTACTACATTTATATTTTTATTTTTTAATTCATCTTTTATCATATATAAAGTTGAATTTCCAGCTATTAAAATATTTTTACCTGGTATCATATTATCCATGCTAAATATCTTCTTAGTCATTCCAACAGTAAGTATTCCAGAGCATCTATCTCCTACCATATTTACAGCTTTTCTTGCTCCTTCTTTACCACCATTTGCTAATATTATATTTTTACCTTTTATCTTTTCTATTCCATTTGTAGGACTTGTACAAAGTACTTCATTATTTTCTTCTATTTTTAATACCATAGTATTTAATTTTATATCTATATTACATTTATCTAGTTCTTTTAATAAAGTTATTTTGTACTCTTTTCCTGTTATATTCTTTTCTTTTCCTATGTTATAATTTCCTAGATTTAAAGCTCCACCTAATACAGGATCCTTTTCTATTAATAAAATATTTTCTATTCCTTTTTTATAAGCATCTATAGAACATAAAATCCCTGCTGCTCCACCACCAACTATAATTAAATCATAATCTCTCATGTCATTAATCCTCCTTAAATCCAACAACTGTAGAAGATTTAGAATTTTTATTTACTTCACTTATATCTATTCCTAGTTCTTTACTTAATATCATACTTATAGGTATAATACATCCACCACCTTGGCATCCACCCATCATAGCACGAGTTCTTCTTTTAACACCATCTATTGTAGTTGCTCCTAATGGTCTTTTTATAGAATCTATAATCTCACCTTCTGTTACAAACTCACACTTACATACCATTTTTCCGTAAGATGGTTTTTTAGCTATTAACTTATTTTTTTCTTCTATACTTAATTCACTCATTCTAATCATTTTAGTTCTAGTTTCTTTAAAGTTTTCTTTTTCATTTAAATTAATACTAGTAGAAACTAAATTAACTACATATTTAGCAATAGCAGGTGCTGCTGTTAATCCTGGTGAGTCTATTCCTATTACATTTATAAAGTTTTTAGCATCTTTAGCTTCTTCTATTATAAAATCTCCTCCACTAACTTTAGGTCTTAATCCACTAAAAGTATTTAAAACTCTATCTACAGGTATATCTTTTATAGTTTTTTTACTTTTATCTAATATTTCATCTATACCTTCTCTTGAAGTTTCTATACTTTTACTAGATTTTGCATTTGGACCCACTAAAAGATTTCCATCTACTGTTGGTGTAACTAAAACACCTTTACTTAGTTCACTTGGAACTTGAAATAAAGTTTTTTCGCATAATGTACCTGCTACTTTATCAAATAAGCAATACTCTCCTTTTACAGGATTTATCTCGTATTTTACTTTACTTACTAAATTATTTAAAAATCCTCCACCTAGACCAGCTGCATTTATAACCATTTTACTTTTTAAAGTAGTTCCACCTTCTAGGCTTAATTCATATATTTCATTTTCTTTTTTTATATCTATAACACCTTGTCCTAATATAAATTCAACACCATTTTCAACTGCATTTTCACCAAATGCCAAAGTCATTTCATAAGGACTTACTATACCAGAACTTTTTACGTATAAAGCTCCTACTACATCTTTGTTTATATTTTTTTCTAAGTTTAATACTTCTTCTTTATTTAAAATTTCTAGACCTTTAACTCCAATTTCTTCTCCATTGGTTTTAAGTTCTTTTACTCTTTTTAATTCATCTTCACTAAAAGCTAAAACTAAAGCACCATTTCTTTTAAAAGGAAATTGTAACTTACTAGCTAACTCATCCATCATTTCATTTCCTTCTAAGTTAAGTTTAGCTTTTAAAGTTCCTTTTTTTTCGTTATATCCACCATGTATAATACCACTATTTGCTTTTGATATTCCTTCTGCTACATCTTCATTTTTGTCAATTACAGCTATATCTAAATCATATCTTGATAATTCTCTAGCTATAGCACATCCTACTACTCCTGCTCCTATTACAGTAATGTCTTTCATATTAATTCCTCCTTTTGTAAAGAGCTTATCTATAATAAATTGTTAATTTTTTCTTTTTATTTATGTATTCATTATACTCCTTGAATAATCATAAGTAAAATTTATAATTTCAATAATATCAATTAATATTTTTAATAATAAAAATTCGCTTCACTCATGTCGCCAACGACTTCGTCCGTTGCTCAAAATCTTTTTTACGCTTAAAACATAGTGCATTGGTATAACTAATTTTCATAGATTATCCACAATTTTTTAGTGAGTGTAATTTCCTTAAGCGTAAAAAAACCAGCCTAAACTTTATAGTTTATAGCTGGTTTTATTTAAATTATGTTTATGCTGTTTTTTTCTTTCCTAATAATTTCGAACCTATTAATATTAAAACTATACTTATAACTATTAATAAACCTAGTTTTAATATATCTAAATTTTTAAAGTTTACAGTTAATAAATTAGATATTTTAACCATTATACCATCATGCTTTGTAGTATGAAGTGAGAATACTGCCATAGCATTATTTAAAAAGTGCATTATCATAGGTATAAATATACATCTACTCTTATAAACTGAATATCCAAGTGCAATACCAAGTATACTTGTAGGTATAACTCTTATAAAATCTATATGCATAAATCCAAACATCACACCACTAAATATTACTGCCCATATTTGAGCTTTCTTTTCTTTATCATGGCTAAGTGATGTAAATAAAAATCCTCTAAAGAATATTTCCTCACATATAGCTGGCATTACTGCTATAGCTAATAGGTTTAAGAAGCCATTATCTATTTTTAAAATATCATTTAAATTTTCAACAATTTGCATATTTTGTGGGAATAAATAAAGTATTAATTGTGTTACAAGGTTAACTATTATAAAAGTTCCAACCCAAAGAATTATGCCACCTAGTACTTGTGATATATTAGGTGCTTTTATATTAAGTACTCTTTTAAAGTCACATTTAATATACCATCCAAATATTAAAGGTAGTGCTATAATCATAACTTGAGTAAGCATTAATCCAGTCATTCCAAACTTAATTTGAATTAGAGTTCCTACATATATTAATAACACTACACCCAAAGCGTATAAAGTAATTCCATCCCCTATTCCAGGCATTGTACCTTTTTTGATATTACTTCTTTTTTCTAGTAATGAAAAACTCTTACTACTTCCAAATAATATTTCTTCAGAATTAAACATCTTAGAAAGTATTAAAACTGATATTATAACAAATACAAGATTTGATATTAAAACCAAAGCTATTAAACTTATATTACTATTAAATGTTAAAACACTTTTAATAAGTAATGATATATTAACTACTGGTATAGTAGCTGTAAAACTATTTAATGTTATATTAGGTATCATAGATACATAAGAAGGTATCATAACTAATAAAGTTACTGGTGTTATATAGTTTTGAGCATCTTTAAAACTTTTAGCAAGTGAACATACACACATGCTTACAGCTGAAACTACCATTGCAAATAAGCATACACATATTAAAGTTATTATACCTGGAATTATCATTTGAGATATATCTATATTAATCATTCCCATTTCAGTTGCCATACCTTGGCTAGTTAATAAAAATGCTATAGTTATAAATATAGATAAAATATTTAGTATAGCCGAAGCTACTGCACAAAGAGATACTGCCATATATTTACCCATAACTAACTCTAGATTTGTTATAGGAAGAGTAAATAATGTTTCTAATGTACCTCTTTCTTTTTCTCCTGCCATAACATCTATTGCTGGATATATAGCACCCATAAGTAATCCTATTATTAATACAAAAGGAAGTATTTGCCCTAATAAATGACCTGCTAATTCTTCATTTTTAGCTACATCTACAGTTTTATACCTAATAGGTTCTAGAGTAGTTTTAACATCTAATCCACTTTCAGATACTTTTTCTTTAACTAATTCTTCTTTATATTCTTTTAATACATCATCTATTTTATCTTGTGCCATAGATGCTGACTCTTCAGATGAGTCTATATATACTTTAAACTCCTTAATTCCATTTTTTTCAGTCATATCAATATATGCAGCTATTTTACCATCATTTAAATCCTTTTTATAATCTGTAGTTTTTACGATTTTAAAATCTCCAGCTTCACTATTATCTTTTTTTCTAGATTTATTACTATCATCTATAATTTTTGAAAGTATTTTGTCTGGTAATTTATTAAAAGCTATATTTATATTTTCTTTTTCCATACTATTCATCGACATCATCATAACTTGAGTCATACCTACCATAAGTATTGGGTATAAAAGTATAGGCAGTACTATCATCATAAATATAGTCTTTTTATCTCTTAATATATCTAATATTTCCTTTTTAAATATCTGCTTTACTATTTTAGTCCTCAAATAAATCACCTCTTTCACTTGCAAGAGTTATAAATACATCTCTTAAATTGTTAGTATTAGTTTTTTCTTTTAATTCTTTAGGAGTTCCCATTGCTATTACCTCACCTTTGTGAATCATCATTATTCTATCACATAAAGTTTCGGCTTCTTCCATATAGTGAGTTGAGTATAAAACAGTTTTTCCTTTTTCTTTTTCATTTTTCATGAAATCTATTATAGATTTACTACTTATTACATCTAGCCCCAGTGTTGGCTCATCAAATATGTATACTTTAGGTGAATGAATCAAACATCTTGCTATTGAAGTTCTTTGAGTTTGACCTGTAGATAAATTTTCTATTCTGTTGTCTATAAAACTTTCCATATCCATTATATCTATTACTTGTTTTATAGATTTTTCAATTTCTTCTTTAGGCATTTCATATAAATTTGCAAAAGTAGTTAATAATTCTCTTGGTGAAAGGCGATTATAAAGCTTTGTATTTCCTGATAAATATCCAATTTCTTTTTTAGCTGCATTTTTATCAAGTGAATAGTCATATCCATCTACATTTATGCTTCCTGATGTGGGGGTTAAAATTCCACCAAGCATTCTAAGTAATGTAGTTTTACCTGCTCCATTTGGACCCAATATACCTAATATTTCTCCTTCTTTTGCTTTGAAAGTAACATTGTTTACTGCTAAAAAATCTTCTTTTTTAGTTTTTAGCTTTGTCAGTCTTTTCTTTTTCTTTGAAGACTCATCTTTTACGACTCTTGTAAAGACTTTACACAAGTTGTTTACTTCTATCATAAACTTCCTCCCCTTGTATTCATATAAAAAAGTTTAATAAATTTTATATCAACTATATACTTATTGACATTAATTTATAAATATAACTTTTACATTAATACATTATTTTCCTTTATTAATTAACATCTTATCATAAATAAATTTATAAATATAGAATATGGAATGAAATACGATTTATTTGGAGTAAAATAAACAAAAAAGCACTTAATAAATTTATTAAGTGCTTTTTATACTTTATATATAAATACTTTATTTAAATAAATAATGCTTTTTAACAAGCTTAACTATTTCTTTAGCTTCTTGAGCTTGAGCCCTTGGAACTTTAAATGAAATAGGTGCATTATATGGTATCCCATTTTGTCCTATAGTTGTATTCCCATCTACACCAATTTTTATATCTACGTCTAAATCAAATGTAGATGCAGATTCAAAAGATATACTTTTTACATTCTTAGAAGGGAAAAATTTTACTTCTACTTTTTTTCCACTAATACCTTGAACATCTACTAAATATATACCATAGTTACTTAATATTATGGAATCTCTTATAAATGTAAATGCTTGTATTATTTCTTCCCCATCAATTAAGTAATCTTTTATTTTATCCCCTGCTGAATTGTCTATTGATCCATATCCTGCTAACTTATTAAAAAAAGCCATATTTTAAATCTCCTCCAAAATTAATTATTTGTATATACACAGTATCATAATTTCTTAAAATTTACAATATTTTTGATATTTACTGTTATAAATTAAAACTTATTGTAAATATATAATTTATTTAAAATTTCTTTTACTCATAATGTGCTTATATTTTTTAGATATCCAACTTTCTTTTTCTATTATACAATTTCCTGTATTTAATAATCTCATATGATAAGAATATATAGCATATTCACCTAATTTATCTACCAACTTATGATTTACATAAGCTCCCACAAAAGCTCCTATACCTGGAACTTGTTGGAGAAGTTTTGCTAAATCTATGTAATCTCTATATTCTTGTTGAAAACTTCTCCAATCAAATTCATTTATATTATCTGATAAAGTATCTTTAAATTCATCAAAATTCTCCATTTTTTTAAATATAGTATTTACATGATTTTGACTTGAAAAAGCTAATTGAAAAATGTTTAATATATATAATCTTTCTTTATAATCTTTTGTATCAAATCCATATATACTAGCAATTTCATAAAGAAGTTTTATCTTTATGCTAAGAAGCAATGGAAAATCAGCAAGCCCTATTAAAATTCCTCCAGCACCAGTTCCTGCTCCTTCTAACATAGCTGTTTTTTTATATAATCTAATTTTTTCATAAGCAAGTTCATCTCTTTCTTCTAATGAAAGATTTTTTATTGGAGGTTTTGTAGTATATTTAGATCCAAATAAAACTACTTTAGTCATATTTTTTATAGCTGTTGTTATTATGTTGTGATATTTCTCAGGTAATATGGAATTTATTTTATTTTGAGTTTCTTTAGATACTTTATTTATAATAGATGGTTTTTTTCTCATTTTTTCTTTCCATGTTTCTAATTCTTTTAATTTTATATGGTTATAGTCATTCATTTTATCACCTATCTTTAATTATCAAAGTTAATCTTTAAATTTTAATATAATTTATTATACACTTAAATCTTATGAATTTATTATTTAAATATATTAAAAATATATACAAAAATTAAATTTTTAGTTTAGAATTAAAGCTCAAGGGGTAATTAACTAAATAGATAATCACAAATTTAAAAGAAAGAAGATGATTTTATGGACATGAATTTCCTAAAAGCTATTCAAAAAAGCACAAAAAAATTACATAGTATGGCTGAGAATACAGGATTCATAAAAAGATTAGTTAGTGGAGATGCTACTACACAAACTTATGGAGAGTATATCTACAATCTTTATTTTGTTTACAAGGCAATAGAGGAAAATCTAGAAAAACACAAGGATAATGAAGTTTTAAAAGAATTTATAATTCCTGAAATTTTTAGAGCAGAGTCTTTATTAAAAGATTCAAAATTTCTATTGGGTGACAACCTTGATTCTATAGAACTTTGTGATTCAACAAAAGTTTTTGTTGCTAGATTAAATGAAATATCTAATATAGATCCAAACTTATTAGTTGCTCATGCTTATACTAGATATTTAGCTGATTTATTTGGTGGTAGAACAATCTTTGAAATAATAAAAGGTAAATATAATATAGAAGATGATGGTCTTAACTATTATATGTTTGATAAAATACCTGATTTAAAAGCATTCGTAATGGAATATCATCAAAGACTTGATTTAATAAAATTAAATGATGAAGAAAAAGAAAAATTCTTAAATGAAATTTCTCTTTCATATATTTTCAACATAAGTATTTCTAATGAACTAGAATATATTAGATTTTAGTTTATAAACTTATATTACGACGTACATTATTTTTTAAGTTTAAAAATTGATAAAAGGATGATTTTAAATTTAGAATCATCCTTTTTAATTTATTTATTATTTATTATCTTACCTGGTATTCCAACTACTGTACTATTTTTAGGTACATTTTTTAAAACTACAGAATTTGCACCAATCTTTGAATTATCACCTATTGTTATTGGGCCTAATACCTTAGCTCCAGCACCAATTATAACGTCATTACCAACTGTTGGATGTCTTTTCCCAGTTTCTTTTCCTGTTCCACCTAAAGTTGTTCCATGATATATAGTTACTCGATTTCCAATAACTGCAGTTTCACCTATAACAACACCCATTCCATGGTCTATTAATATCGCACTACCAATTTTTGCTCCTGGATGAATTTCTATACCTGTTATAAATCTATTTATTTGTGATATTAATCTAGCTATAAAAAACATTTTATGTTTGTAAAAAAAGTGTGCTATTCTATGTGATATTAATGCATGAACTGATGGATAAAGAAAAAAAACTTCTATCTTAGACCTTGCAGCTGGATCATTTTCAAGTATATATTCAATGTCATCATTTATCTGTTTAAACATATTATCCTCCAATTTTTAGTTTATATTTAAAGTTCAACTAAAATATGTTCATAGATAAATACTTTTCTATTCCATCAGGAGCTATAGTTACTATTTTTTTACCTTTATTTTCTTTTGCTATTTTAATACTTGCAAATACATTTGCTCCAGATGATATACCTACTAACACGCCTTCTTTTTCACCTATTAATTTAACAGTGTTTATTGCATCTTCATCACTTACAGTTACTATCTCATCTATAACACTCATATCTAAGTTTTTAGGTATAAAATTAGCTCCTATACCTTGTATTTTATGGGCTCCACTATAACCTTTTGATATTAAAGGAGAACTTTCTGGCTCCACACCAATAACTTTTATATTTTTATTCATTTCTTTTAAATATCTAGCAACACCACTTATAGTTCCACCTGTTCCTATACCACATACAAATATATCTATATCCTTAACATCTTCATATATTTCTACAGCTGTTGTTTTGTAGTGTTTATTAGGATTACTTTCATTTTCAAATTGTTTTAATGATTTATAATTCTCATTTGAATTTACAAGTTCTAATGCTTTATCTATTGATGCCTGCATTCCACCTTCACCTGTAAGTACTATATCTGCTCCATAAGCTTTCATTAAATCTCTACGCTCTTTACTCATAGAACTTGGCATAACTATTATTATATTAAGCCCTTTTATTTTTCCAATCATAGATAAAGCAATTCCTGTATTCCCACTAGTTGCTTCTACTATTGTATCTCCTTTTTTAATTTTTCCTTTTTCCATAAGGTCTTCAATCATACCTAAAACTGCTCTATCTTTTATACTTCCACCTATATTGTATTTTTCAAGTTTTAAATATATATTATTTTCTATATTGTTTAATTTAAGTAATGGAGTTTTTCCTATAAGTTCTAAAATATTATTGTATATCATATTGCCCTCCTATGTTTTAGTAATTACATAAAATTTATATTTATAATAAATAGTATTAGCTAATTTATAAAATTGTTAGAATTTATTTTTATAATATTACTAAACCAATCGACAATTTTCAACAAATATAGAATATTTCTATATTAATATATATTCAAATAGAAACATTCTATATTTTCAATATATTTAGATATTACAAAATATAAAATAAAAAAAGTGTAACCATCTATAAAATGGATCCTATATAGTGGACACGAGAAAAAGCGTGTCTATCTATGTAAGATCTTTTTTTATAAAATATTAACTGAGGAGTGATTAAAATATGACT
>NZ_BAAACP010000010.1:0-126406 GCF_039521565.1 Paraclostridium tenue | reverse complement strand
AACCCCTATTGTGTAGTCATCTACATAATCTAAAACTTTGTCTATATTTAAGCTCATATGTTCTTCGTCCATTGGAACTAAACGCATTTCTATATCCCAATATACACAGAATTTTTCCCAACAAACTTGGAATCCTGATGATACTACTAAGTTTGGTTTTCTGCTTGTAACATCCATTCCTAATTTTTTAGCTCTATTTCTCCATCTAAACTTCATAGCCATACCACCAAGCATACATGCTTCTGATGAACCTACTGTTGATGTTCCTATATAATTTAAATCTTTTGGTGCATTCCATAAATCAGCTATCATATTAACACATCTATTTTCCATTTCTGTTGTTTGTGGATATTCTGATTTATCTATTGCATTTTTTTCTAATGTTTCTGACATAAGCTTAGTTGCTTCATCTTCCATATATGTTTGACAGAATGTACATAAATTAAGTCTTGCATTTCCTTCGTTCATTAACTCATCTTTTATTAATCTATATGCTAGATTTGGAGCAATAGAATCTTTCCCTAATACATCTTTAGGTACACTAGAGCCAGATTCTGTTGTCCCAAATATTGGCGTATTGTATTTATCTCCTAATCTATCTTGTTTTCCGAATAACATTTTTTAAACCTCCTATTATATTTGAAAATATTAATTTTTTTAAATTAGATAATAAATTAAAAATTATTTAGTTGCTTTTGCATCTCTTTTTTTAGATGTAATTGCATATATTACAAATGGTATTAATATAGTTATAATAAAACTTATAATTAATATAGTTAAATACTCATGAGCACTTTTACTATTTAATTCACTTGGAGGAACAAAAGAAATAGCTAATGCAAATATTGAAGTTAAGAAACCACATGCTGCTACTATTAATTTAAATGTTTTTCCTCCTGGTACGTGATAAGCACGTTTTAAATTAGATTTTTTAAGTACTAATATAAAATATCCTATGAAGAATAATAAGTATCCAACTAAGTATATTACAACTGTTAATGATATAGCTGTAAGGAATGATACGTTATTTCCTCCACCACCGAAAGTAAGTACTGCTGCCCATATTGTAACTATTATACCTTGTACGAAAACTAAGTTAATTGGAACATTATGTTCATTTGTTTTTGTTAGAGATTTAGGTAAAATACCTTTTTGAGCTGCTGCATACATACCTTTTGAAGGTCCTACAACCCATGCACTAACTTCACCCATTACTCCTAGTGCTAATAGTATAGCAATTAGTTTTACAAGCCATGTACCATTAGGTGCAAAATGTAATACTAAGGCTTTAAATGCTTCAACAACCCCTGCACTTAAACTTAATTTACTTTGTGGAACTACAGCTGCAACAGTTAGACCACCTACAGTATTTAAAATTATTGCTAAAACAACTAATATAATCATAGCTAATGGATAGTTCTTGTGAGCATCCTGTAATTCATTTACATGTGAAGCTGATGCCTCAACACCCATATAAGCAAGTATAAATGAAACAAAAACAACTAATGTATCTACTTTTGAAAAATCAGGTACAAAATATTTTGCTCCTATTTTTACATCTACAGGATTTCCTTGTATTATATAAGCTATTGATAATGCAAATAAAATTATTGCTGGTATTAATATCCCAAATATAAATCCAGCTTTTGCTATTTTAGCTGTATTTTTAGTACCACCTAATTGTGAAAATGTTAATGCCCAAAATATTACTAATACTCCAATAAATTTTATAAAAGGAACATTGTTTAATGCATTCCAATTAAATATGTATGAAACACAACCTAGTATAAAATAAATCATTGTAACAAATCCAACTGTTATTTGAAACCATTGGAAGAATATTGCTGCAAAACCAAATTTTTCTCCTAATGTGTTTCCAACCCATGCAAATATACCTCCTTCTTGCCAGCCTTCAACTGTAGCCATTTCTGCGGCACATAAAGCAACTGGTAAGAACCATAATATACCCCCAAGTAAAAGGAAGAATACTAAATGGAATCCTGAAGTTGCGAATGTAGGGTATTCGTAAACTGTCATAACCATTGATGCGGTCATTGCAAAGAACGCAAATAAAGTAAGCGAATTCTTTTTAGCCGCTTGTACCTCTTTCATCTTAATCATCTCCTGTATATTTAATTTTATAATATTAATTATGCTACCCCTAGAATAATTGATATTACTTATGTTTATGTTATCTAGATACCCAGTATTATTAGGTTAAAACTTAGAAAAAAAATGTTGTAAAAGTCTAAAAATTCTCTTTAGATAGACAATATAATCATTTATATTAACAAATAAAAAAAGAAGTCAATCTTAAAACTAAGACTAACTCCTTTTTTATTTACATAATTATTCATGTATACTTATAGCATCTACTGGACAAGCATCTCTTCCTTCTTGTGCTGCTTCAAAATGTTCTTCAGGTATGTCTCCTTCTATTGCAACTGATTTACCATCATCATCCATACTATATATTTCTGGTGATATACTAGCACAAGCTTCACACCCTATACAAGTTTCTTTATCCACAAAAGCTTTCATAACTACCTCCTGATTGTTTTAAAATATTATTGTAACAAGAACAGAACTAAGCTCTTTAGCTATTAAGTTATGTTCTACTCTTGAATCAAACGGTAAAAAATCACCTGGATTCAAAATGAATTTTTCTCCAGTTTTAAATTTCGTATCAATACTTCCATTTCTAATTTAAATAGTTGTATATCTACTTTGTGTATTATTATGTAGACCCTTTCATTATTCAAATTTAAAAAGTACATTTTTAAATTTTTCATTTTGTACTAATATTTCTATATTAGTTTCTAAGTTTTTTAATTTGTTATATCCAATTTCATCCTCTGACTATATTGTACCCTTTATAATTTACTTTATTCGTAACTTATGTTATTTTTCTATCCTCAAAAGTATAGAATAAAAGATTATCTAAATCATAAAGAATTAAAAAAATGCCTTAACTAATATTAAAACTAGTTAAGGCATTTTTTTAATTTTCATTTAATTTTTTTAAAACTTCTTCTAAATCTAATCCATGTATTTCACAAGCTTGCTCTAATTTCTCCATTTGTGCTGATGGGCATCCTATACATCCCATTCCGTAACTCATAAGTATTTGAGCTGCATCAGGTCTAATTTTTATTATATCTGCTATTATTGTATCTTTAGTTATCATATTATAAACACTCCTTTAAATTTGCTATTTTAAGTACGTCTTCTCTAAACTTATCTATCTTAATTCTATCTACAAAATCTCCAAGTTTTTCACCCATTTGTCCATACTCATTATAATAATCTAGTATTACTTTTACTAAATTATAAGCTTCTTCTTCACTTAAACCCTTAGTTACTATATCTGAACTTCTTGGGTAAAATCCAGCACTACCTCCTACTGTTACAAAGAACTTCCCATCTATATCTACTATTGCTCCAATATCTTTAGAATATACACTAGTACATGCATTTCTACATCCTGCTACACCGATTTTGGTTCTATTTGGTAATATCATACCATGAAAATTCTTGCTTATTTTCATTCCTATACCTATAGTAGGATATTTTGAACGTTTACAAAAGTTAGCTGGACAAATCTCTACATTTTTAACTGAGTTTTGATTTTTAACAGCAGGCTCCATCCCTAACTCATCCCATATACACTCTAAATCTTCTTGTTTTAAATTAGTTATAAGTATTCTTTGCCCTGATGTTAATTTAATTACTCCTTTATATTTTTTAGCTACTTCAGCTATCTTTATAAGAGTTTCTGGAAGTACAAACCCACCTGGTATATGAGGAGTTATAGCATAAGTTCTTTTACCATCTTTAATTTTTTGTAGATTTCCATAATTACTCATATAGCTTTATCCCTTTCTTATTGTGTTAATAGTTATTTTACCATTTATTTGCTTTTCGTATAGATATTTTATTTCTAAGTTTTCTATGAATGTCTTTATCCATAAATCTCTAAGTTGACTCATATAATCTAAATTTGCTTTTCCTAACTCATAATTAGCTTTTTGTATACATCCTTCTTGTTCATAAACTATATAGTTTTCATTTCTTTCAGTAACAGAATTGGCTCTATCACAAGGCATACCTGATAATATATAGTTGTTTAAAGATATATATACATCTTCTGGTGAATTTATTTTATTATTTTCAGATTTTGCACATTTCTTTGCTTGATTAACATATGCACTTTGTGTTATTTCTTTACTTTCATCTTTAAAGATCTCATAATACTTAGTTATTATATATGAACTTCTACTTTCTACCTCTTTTATTTTTTCCTGCAGCCATCCATGTATATTATTAGTATCTATTAGATCTTCTAAAGGCTTTTTAGGTATATAGTCTCCATATAATTTAATAGATTCTTCTTTTACCGCTTTAGCTTCATCTTTATATTTATCTATGTGTAATTTTATGATATCTTGTTCTAAATCTTGTGCTAACATAATTTTATTAAAAAGCCATGTGTGTATTGGTGCTAAAAATTTACTCATTTAATTTTCTTCCTTTCATCTTTTTAATAACCTTATTATAACCTTTAACTACATTTAAGTATGTAACATACGTTATAGACTTTAATTTTTTTATAAACATTAAGTGTAATTTATTTATATAAAAAAGAGTTACTCAACTTTTTTAATTTATTGAGTAACTCTTTTATAATTTGAAATTTATGAGATATCTATTTTAAGTTATTTGCTATTTCTGTAAATATAACACCTAATCCATATGCTCCTGCATCTGGATATCCTAAACTTCTATCGCCTACAGTTCCTGCACGTCCCATACGTGCTACTATGTTCTCAGTTGCTTTTGCACCTTCAACAGCTTTTTTAGCTCCCTTTTCAAAAGCTACCTTGAAACTATCATTTTCATTTGCACTTACTTTCCATGAATCTGCACATGGAACTAATGCATCTATTAAAGTCTTATCTCCAACTACAGCTCCACGACCAAAAGATCTCTCTCCTGTAGATTGAATTCCATTAACTGCTGATTGCATCATATTTGCAAAATCTGAAACTGTAAGTTCCATTTTTTCCCCTGTGGATTTCCCTGCTGCTCTAAATGCAGATCCCCATATTGGGCCTGATGCTCCACCACAGTGTTCCATGATTACCATAGAACATTCATTTAAAAATTCACCTATATTTAAATTTTTATGTGAAATTATATTTTTCCACTCTCTTTTTAATTGTTTAAATCCTTTTGCTACACTCATACCAAAGTCCCCATCTCCTGCATGAGAATCTAACTCACAAAATGGAACTTCATTTTTTATAATAACTTCACTCATTTTATCTACAATATACATCATATTTTGTAAAGTTAATTTATTATCTTCAATTTTTGAAAAACTCTCATTAGTTTCGACTTCAAAAGATACTTCTTTAGAGTTTTTATCACATTCATCTATATCTACATATTCTACAGTATCAACAGGTCCTGAAACTTTAAAAGCTGGTGCTTCACTTACTTCAGATAATAAATCTTTTAATTGTTCATCTACTTTCATTATAGATACAGATGCTCCAGCCATATCTATACTAGTCATATAGTTTCCAACAAAAGTTCTATATATCTTAACATTTCTTTTATTTAACTCACGAGAAACTGAATTGTTTAGTAAATATAATTCTTGTAGTGGAGTTGCTCCAAATCCATTAATCATTAATGCAACTTCTTCTTGTTTTTTACCATCTATACTCATATCTTTTAATAAAGCATTTACCATTTTAATTGCTAATTCATCTGCTGAAGCCATTTTTTCTCTTCTTATTCCTGGTTCTCCATGTATTCCAACTCCAAATTCTATTTCATCTTTACCTAATTCAAAAGTTGGTGTACCTTTTGCAGGAACAGTACATGATGTAAGTGCAAATCCTATACTTCTAACACTATTTGCTGCTTTTTGAGCAATAGTTTTAACTTCTTCTAAAGACATTCCTCTTTGTGCAGCTGCCCCAGCTATTTTGTGAACCAATACAGTTCCTGCAACACCACGTCTTCCTACAGTATATAAACTATCTTCAACAGCTATATCATCATCTACTTTTACATAATCAACCTTAATACCATCTTCACTTGCTAAATAAGCAGCATTTTTAAAGTTCATCATATCTCCACTATAATTTTTTATGATTAATAGTGTTCCCTTATCACTTGCTGTAGCTTTTATAGCTTGATAAATTTGTATTTGAGATGGTGAAGCAAATACATCTCCACAAACAGCAGCATCTAACATCCCTTTTCCTACAAATCCTGCATGTGCTGGTTCATGTCCACTTCCTCCACCACTTATTAAACTAACTTTATTTTTATTTATATCTTTTTTCTTTATTACTTTATATTTTTTTATAAATTCAAGTTCTGGATGTGCCATAGCTATTCCATTACACATCTCCATAACTATATTTTCTGGTTTATTTATTATCTTTTTCATATTACATCCCTCTGCTGTTTTTATATGTTTTTCCTATTTTGTCAGCTGTAATAATAGCTGCGGCTACTGATTCTATTTCTATTGGAAATGGCATAGCATATATTGATTCCTCTGGAATACAAGCTTTTTCTGCAACAGCAATAGCTTCTTCTTCTGTAATACTATCTACCCCTATATCTTCTAAACATACAGGTAATCCTATTTCTAAGCAGAAATCTAATACTTGATTTATTTCTTCTGTTGGAGCATTTTCTAGTACTAATTGTGCTATTGTACCAAATGCAACCTTTTCCCCATGGAAATACTTATGTGTTCCTTCTAACATAGTTAATCCATCATGAATTGCATGAGCTGCTGCTAATCCTCCACTTTCAAATCCAAGTCCTGATAAAAGTATATTTGTTTCTATAATATTTTCTAGTGCTTGAGTTACTAAATTACATTCACATGACTGCTTTGCTTTTACTCCATCTTTTAATAAAGTTTCATAGCATAATTTAGCAAGTGCTAATGCTGCATTAGTTCCAATAGCTGTTTCACATTTACCTTCTCTAACACCACAAGGTAATCCTGCATTTACTTTTGTAAATGAGCTTGATGTAGCTCTTGCTTCAAAATATGTTGATAATGCATCTCCCATTCCTGAAACTAAGAAACGAGTAGGAGCTTTTGCTATAACTGTAGTATCAACAAGTACTACACTTGGGCTTTGTTTGAAATATGCATAATCATCAAACTCTCCTTCTGGTGTGTATAATACTGCTGAATGACTTGTTGGAGCGTCTGTTGCAGCTATAGTTGGAACTATAATTAAATTTTCACCTTTTGCAACACACTTAGCAGTATCTATTGCTTTACCACCACCAAGACCTATTGTACAAGCACATTTATTATTCTTAGCTATTTCTTGTAATCTAGCTACTTCTTGTCTTGAACATTCTCCTTTGAAGTTACTTTCCACAAAATTTATATTAAATTTTTTTGCAGTTGCATCTAATTTATTTTTAACACGTTGTATATCATCCTTATGAGCAATTAATAAAGCTGAGTCCCCAAATACTTTTACAAAATAACCTAAATTTAATAATTCATCTTGTCCCTGTACATATTTTGTAGGGCATATAAATGCTTTTCTCATCTTAATCTCTCCTTCACATTTTGTTAAATGTTATTATTTTTTAAGTTATTTTTATTATAATATCGTTTTCACAAAATTACATTGGACTCATATGTTAAAAAGTTACGATTTAAAACCGTAATTTTTTTACCTAAAATTGTATAATTGTATTTTTGCTACTTTTCGTAATTTTTTTAACAACATAATAGTGTTAAACTAATTATATTTATTTTCTAAATTGTTTTCTATAAGAAAATGGTGTAACGCCCTCATACTTTTTAAATATTTTTATAAAATATCCGGCTTCACTAAAACCAAGTTCCTCACTTATTTCATTAATAGGCATATCGGTTTCTTCTAAAATACTTTTAGCCCACTTAATTTTTAACTTTGATATATAGCTTGAAAAATTTTCTCCTATCTCTTTTGAAAATAACCGACTAAAATAACTAGGACTTACGTGGCATAAGTTTGCCATCTTTTCCATAGATATATTTTCACTTTTATTTTTATAAATATATTCTATTGCTGGCCTTAAAGTTTTGCTTACAGAGATTTTATCGAAATCGTTATCTTGATTTTCATTAATGTAGCTGTTTATAATAGCATTAGATATTTCTTTTTGCACATTTTTAATATTTCTTATACTATATCCTTTAAACATTTTAGAATTTATTTCCGATTCATTTTTTATGGATTTTTCATACATTTCCAAAATTAAGTTTTTATCTAGCGCTTCTTCAACTATATAATTAGATAAGTAAAATAACATATTAGATATATTTTTTACTTCATTGTAAGATAAGACCGGCAATTCTTCGTAATATTCTTTTAGTGTATCTGTATTATATTCATTTAATGATTTGTTTGGTATACTTAATATCTTTTCTAAAGTATCACAAAAATTAGAATCTGATAGTTTTACTTGACCTGCCATAATAGCTCCAATATATTTACCATCTATAATAATAGGAATTGCAACATCTACTATATTATAATGACATAAATATATGTATGGTTTGTTTAATCGTACAGCTTCTAATCCTCCTCTTGAATCACACTTTTTACAATGCTTTGCTAAATCTGAATTAGCTCTTACCCTTTCACAAAATTTATGACAGCCACTATGCTTCGTAACTGGATTTCCTTTATAATCTACAATAACAATTGCCATTTTAGTAACTATAGAAAGATAGTCCTGCAAGTTATCCCACTTTTTAGAATCAATTATTTTATTTAAACTTAAGCTTTCATTTCTCACTTTTTATACTCCTTTAAAAGTAATTTTTCTAACTTAATATATAATAATTTTAACACATATAACTTTAATAATATAAAAAAATTATATACTAATTGGCTTATTTTGTTTAAAAGTGTATATTAAATTTCTATTTTTATTTATATATTTTCTATATGTTTTTGAATAATATCTTATTTTATTATACAAAATAATGTTGGAGGTGTATTTTATGTTAAATTTAACTACTAAAGAAAGAATGTTATTAGAAGATGAAAAAAATCATGAAGAATTATGCGTTCAAAAATATAAGGATTATGCTCAAAAAGCTTCTTGTTCTGATCTAAAAAATTTATTTAATCAACTTTCTCAAAAAGAACAACAACACTTAGATTCTATAAATCAATTATTAAGTGGTACTGTGCCTAACGTAAATCAAGGTCAAAGCCAAGAAAATCAAAATTCAAATATTCAAACTAATTCAACTATGCCTAACCTTAATTCACAAGCATCTCAAAGTATGCAATTTAATCAACATGATAAGGTTCTATGTCAGGATATGCTTAGTACAGAAAAATATGTATCATCTACATATGATACAGCTATATTTGAATTTAGAGATAAAAATGTAAGACAAGTTTTAAACCATATTCAAAAAGAAGAACAAGAACATGGTGAAAAAATTTATAATTATATGAGCCAACATAATATGTACAACTAATATTTTTAATAAATAATATACTTTTTAATAATTATTAATTCTAAAGATCATGAATATTTGATTTAATATAGTTGATACTAAATATCTGAAAATAATTAACTTTATAACTATAATTTTTAATATTGACTTATTTTAAATTTTATTTATAATTGAATACAACAAGTAGATAACTGAGATAGAGGCGCGAAATTTAAGATTAGTATTATGGAGGTAAGCTCAATGAAGTAATATGAAAGGAAATTTCGCCGAAGTAAATAGTTAATAGCTTTAATACTATTTACTGGGCTTATATAGAATATATATAAGACTGTCACATTTTGTGGAGAGCTATTTTCAATGAAGACATACGATAACGTTGTACTTTTTGTATGATATTTTTGTATTTATGTCATGGGTATAGTCTCATGACTTTTTTATTGTTAAAAATATTTTGATTATCTTAGTTACTTATTTATAATTGACACCATAAGGAGGATAATTTAAATGAGTGAACAAAATCACGAATTAAAAAGAGGATTAAAAGCAAGACACTTAAACATGATAGCTTTAGGTGGTTCCATAGGAACGGGTATATTTCTTGCAATGGGAGATACACTTCATCAAGCAGGACCTGGAGGAGCATTATTAGCTTATGGACTAATAGGAGTAATGGTTTATTTTTTAATAACTAGTTTGGGTGAAATGGCAACTTATATGCCAATATCTGGTTCATTTAGTTCTTATGCAACTAAGTTTATAGATCCAGCACTTGGCTTTGCACTTGGATGGAACTATTGGTACAACTGGGCTATAACAATAGCTGCTGAAATGGTTGCAGGCTCTTTAGTTATGAAATACTGGTTTCCTCATGTTCCAGGATTTTATTGGAGTATATTATTTTTATTTATAATTGTTGGATTAAACTTTTTATCATCAAAAGCTTATGGAGAATCTGAATACTGGTTTGCTGGTATTAAAGTACTTACTGTAATTATATTTTTAGTAATAGGAGTACTAATGATTCTTGGAATAATGGGTTCAGATGAAATAGGATTTCATAATTATTTTATAGCTGATGGACCATTTCATGGTGGAGCTAAATCTATATTTGCAATATTTTTAGTTGCTGGTTTTTCATTCCAAGGTACAGAGCTTATAGGAATTGCCGCTGGTGAAAGTGAGAATCCTGAAAAAACTATACCAAAAGCTATAAAATCAATATTTTGGAGAATATTAATATTCTATTTAGGAACTATAGTAGTTTTAGGTGCTATAATACCTTTTACACAAGCAGGAGTTTCAGAAAGTCCATTTACTATGGTTTTTGAAAAAGCCGGAATAGCTGGTGCTGCTTCTCTTATGAATGCAGTTATATTAACTTCTGTATTATCTGCTGGTAACTCTGGTATGTATGCATCAAGTAGAATGCTTCACTCTATGGCAAAAGAAGGACTTGCTCCTAAAATGTTTGCAAAAACTAATAAAAGAGGCGTTCCTGTAAATGCTTTAGTTTTAACTACTATAATAGCTTCTGCATGTTTCTTAACAGGTATATTTGCAGAAAGTACTGTTTATGTTTGGCTAGTTGCTGCATCTGGTCTTGCAGGGTTTATCGCATGGGTAGGTATAGCAGTTTGTCATTATAGATTCAGAAAAGCTTATATTCATCAAGGTCATGATTTAAAAGAATTAAAATATAAAGCTAAATTGTACCCTTTTGGACCTATCTTAGCACTTTTAATGTGTCTTATAATAATAATTGGTCAAGGTTATTCCTGTATAAAGCCATCAGGTATCGATTGGAAAGGTTTAGTGGCTTCTTATATAGGTATTCCTTTATTCTTCGCTTTATATATATATTATAAGATTAAACACAAAACTAAAGTTATTCCTTTAGATCAAGTAGATTTAACCTATGTTGAATCTAGAGAAAAGGCTTCTGAAATCATTGAAAAAGACATTCAAGAATTAAACTAAATCTATTTAAGAATAAAAAAAGATATTTTCATACTATTTAATGAAAATATCTTTTTTCTCTAATATGTGAATAAAGCTTCCATTGAGTACTACTTAATCCTCAATAAAAGTTTTAATTAAATTTATATTTTGACTTTAATTATATTTTATCTTCTTGTATTGTCAAAAGAAGGTGGTGTAGGAGTAGGTGGTGTATGTTGTGGTCCTGGTGTAGATAAATCAAAGTATAATTTTGAATCTTCAGTTATTCCGAAATCTCTATTTGAACCAGTATCTTTAATTTTATTTAAAGCTTCTCTAAACAAAGCATTATGTGCTTCTTCTCTATTTAATAGAAAATCTATAGTTTCTCTTACGTATTTATCTTCAATTTGACGGTATAAATATTCATATACAACTTTAGCTCTTTGTTCAGAAGCTATATTAGAAAGTAAGTCTGCCACTAAATCACCTGTTACAGTAACATAATCTGCTGTCCAAGAATACCCAGAAGAATTTATTAAAAATGGTGATAACCCTGATAAAACATGGCTTTCAATTTCTCCTGATTTAACTTCATTATAATTAACATCATGTCCATTTAGTAAATTTATAGTTTGAGCTACCATTTCCATATGACTAAGTTCTTCAGCTGCTATATCAAGAAATAAATCTTTTATTTCAGGGTCTTTAATTCTAAAACTTTGAGATAAATACTGCATTGCAGCTTTTAATTCTCCATTTGCTCCTCCTAATTGTTCTTGCATTAAAACTGCATATTGAGGATTAGGTTTTTCTACTTTTACTTCTTTTAATAAAGCTTTGTCGTGTTTAAACAAAGTTAACACCTCCACAAATTTTCTTCAAAATTATAATTCCCATAATTTTTACTTATATTCTAGTTATTTAAATTAAATGTACATACTTCCATATATATATAATCAACTCAAATAATGAAATATTTTCCACGAATCTTTTTAATTTTATATTTAATAATAATAACGGAAATAAATTTTATATTATTTAGGAGGTCTCTTATGCAATTAACACCAGCAGAATTACATAATTTACATGAATTAATTTTAAGTTGTGTAAATAGTATAACTAATATGGCTATGTATAAAAATCAAGTTACAGACCAAGAACTTAAGTCTATGATAGAAACACATTTTCCAGTTCATATACAAGACTATAATATGAAAGTTAAATTTGTAAAAGAGTCAAGTGCTCCTAATGAAAATTTAAACGTACCTGAGTTAAAATCTACTTTACAAGATTTTACTAATGCTCCTGTTCCAACAATACCAGTTACTCCTAGAACAGATATTCAAAATTTAAATGATAGAGAAATAGCTACAGGATATTTACTAACTTTAAAAAGAGCAGGAAGAGAATATGCTTGGAGTTCAATGGAAGCAAGCAATCCTCAATTAAGAGAGTTTTTAAAAGATGCATTTACTATGAGTTGTAATCATGCTTATGAAGTAAGTCAATGGATGGTGAAAAATGGATTCTATCCTTTATGTCCAGCACCACAAACTGAAATAGATAAAGTAGCTTCTATATATAATGAAGTGAATCAATAAATTTAATTTTATTAAAATGTAATAAAAAAGACGTATTAGATATAAATTGAATACGTCTTTTTTTATTTAATAATATAACTATATTTAAAATTTTAATATCGATGATAGTTGTAATAGCTGATAAACTTATTAAAAAAATTTTTAAATACTTCTTCTCTAAAATAAAAAAATAGAGAGATTAACTTTAATTAACCTCCCTATATTAACATGATAATTTTAAATTACATAAATACAAATAAGTATATTAACCCGATCACTCCAAGCACTATTAGCCCTATAGCAACATATTCTTCTATCTTAGTAAATTCAGGTTTGTTAGGCTCTGTTTCTTTTCTTGCTTTTTTAAATACTGGGATACCTATTGCATAAATAACAAGTGATATTAATAAATATTCAAGTCCAGCTGCATAAAGTAACCATATTCCGTATATAGTCCCTAATATAGAAGTAACAAATGCATATTTACGACTTGCAAATATTTTTTTAGGATAAGTATCCTCTTTTGATGATATTTTATATAAATATAAAGTTGAAGCTATATAACAAGGTAGAGCCATGACACTTGTTATACTTAGCATCATATTCCAAGCATTTCCTGTAAAATGTACACATATTAATATTATTTGCATTACAATTGTAGATGCAAGTAAGGAAAATGCAGGTGCTTCATTTTTATTTTCTTTAGTAAATATTTTAGGGAATGTTCCATTTTTAGCTGCTGCAAATGGAAGTTCTGAAAGCATAACTGTCCATATAAGCCATGAACTTAATATGGCTATAATAACACCAACATTCATTATTATACTACCCCATTTACCAATTACAGTCATCAATACAGCTGCTGTTGATGGTGGAGCCATTTTTGATACAGTTCCTTGGGGAACTACACCAAGTGGTAATAATGAAAGTGCTGTGTATAATAAAAGACATATTAAAAATCCTAAAAATGTTGCTTTCCCAACATCTTTTTGAGATTTAGCCCTTCCTGATACAACAACTGCACCTTCTATACCCGTAAATACCCATAAAGTTACAAGCATAGTACTCTTAACCTGAGGTAATAATCCTCCTAAAGAACTATCATGAACTGATGCTACAGTTTTTAATCCCCAGAAATCAGTAAAAAATAGTGAAGCTTTAAATGATATAGCTATTACTAATAAGAATATAGCTAATGGAACTAATTTCCCAATTGTCCCTATAATGTTTAAAAATGAAGCTTGTTTAACTCCAGATAAAACTGCAAAATATATAATCCAAAGTACTATTGATCCACATATAATTGATAACCAGTTATTCCCACCTGTAAAATATGATGGAAAAAAGTAGTTAAGGGAGTCCATCAATAATACTGCATATCCTACATTGGCAAAAGAATTACAAATCCAATATCCCCATGCCATTAAAAAACCTGTAAATTTACCAAACCCTAGCTCTCCATATGCATAAATACCAGTTGTTACATCTGGTTTTGCAGCTGCAAGTACTCTAAATGTGTTTGCAATAAACCACATACCGATACCTGTTATAATCCATGCAATTAAAATTGCCCCTGCAGATGCATGTTGAGCCATATTTTGTGGTAGGTTGTAAACCCCACCACCTAGCATAGCACTTATTACTACGCCTGCTAAAGCAACTACACCAAGCTTTTTAGTGCTATTATCATCAGTTTTGCTACTGCTTTTATCACTCATAATAGCCCTCCTAAATTTCATTTAATTTTATGAAACATATTAGCTTTAAGTGCATTTTGCCATTTAAACATTTAACAAAATGTACTTAAAAATTTTATTTTTGAGTACACTCTGTTAATGGCTTAAAATTCATTTCATCTAACCATTCATTAAGTGTTAATGTATTTAAGCTAGGGAATCCACTTTCAGGTACTGCATCTCTTGCAAGAGTTACATAAGGTGCACAAGTTAATGCATTTCCTATTTCCCCTGGTTTCATTATTGTATAAGCAAATCCAACATAAGTTCTATCAAAAACTACATGTGAATCTCTACCGCACTCTTTAACCGACCAAGCTACTGCTTTTCTATGTTTTTCTAAGAATTTTCTTAAATCTTCTTCATTATCATTTTTTGTCCAAAGTCCAGCATCTTCTATAAATAAATCCGCACAATTATCTCTATCGTTTGATAATGAAATTGCTATAAATGACCAAACTCCGTAAGCTTCTCCATCTTTTAATGGTCTATCTTCTTTTGGTCTATAAGATGTAACACTTTTATTTGCACATATTACATGAGCTCCTGGAGCTGTTGTAAAACGTCTATTTTTTTCTGTACCAAATAATTCAATACCTGCTTCTAATAGAGGTTTTGCATCATATACTTTAAGTGGTGTTCCGTCATATTGTTCTACATAAAACAATGGTTCTTCTTTTTCATCTGCTATTGCTTCATGAGTCGCTAAATCATATCCCCATACTTGACCTGCTATACCACAGAAAGATGAAGCAGTAAGCATATTTATTTGTCCGACATAAGCATCATTTATCTCTGCTCTATCATATGAAACTATACCATCTAATAAAAAGTCATCTGTTTTTTTTACTGTACCAACAGAAACTGTAAGTACTGAAACATATCCGTTACCATAAGAACCTGGCATTCCGTATCCATCACAATAACGATTGTATGGACTTATAGCTGTCTTATCAACTTTTGGTGCCCTTACCTTTCTTACTTTCTTGGGACCTACACCTATAGTCCTATTCCTTTGTTCTTCAAGATTTTTATTCATCTCAAACACCTCCTTAAGTTTTTGTACATTTATTATATGTACATTTATCTTTATACCCTTAACTAAAAAAAGCTAACAGAAAACGTTTATTTCTATATATTTAGAAATATTGAAAATTTGCATTAGCTATTATGTTGATTAATTTTTTCAATTTATTAAGTTTTATTAATTTACTTAATAAATCTAAAATAAATAAAAATAAGGACTAAGTTATTAACTTAATCCTTCTAAATCAATTATATTGGCCTATTTTACCATTCAATTTCTTCTTTAGCTTTTTTTAATCGTATTAGCTCTTTATCAGAAAACCATCTTTTATCATTTTCATCAAATCCTCTTTTAGATACTCTACTCATATTATAATTCATCACCAATTATATACATATCTTAAGTTTTATATTCATTATATTCTTTTACAAAATTATATGATAAGTCTATTATTTAACTATTTATTTTTTATATACATTAAACTTATACCATTCATTCTGTATATTTTATTAAAATAAAAAGACTCTATATTCAAAATTAATCTTAATGCTTTGAATATAGAGTCTTTTTCTATATAAATATATATTCTTAAATTTTATCAATTCTATTTTAAAATATTTCCTTTTATATCATATCTTCCTAAAATTGTATTATGATTATCTGCTTTTTCTTTTGAATCATACGGCTCACAACTTATACCTAGAACTTTATCACCATCAGTTATTATATATAAAACTGTTGAATCTGTATTATTATATTTTTTTAAATTTAATGGATGATTTTTTACTATTACAGTATATTTAGTTAAATAATCCTCATTATTTATATTGAAAGTCTTACGTTCCTTATCTGTTATGTAATAATCAGTTTCTTCATCTGAACTTATAAGTTTTAAATTATTTTCATTTAATATATTTTTAATTAATTTTGGTGTTGCTAATTCACTTTTTATACTTTCTTCTAATACTGTATATCCACATAGTAATATACCGATTAAAATTCCTATAAATAAACTTTTATTTTTTGATTTTTTATAATTATTTAATTTATCTTTTTTTATGTATTTATAAAAATTAGCATATGACATTTGCATGTACGGACCAACCCAAATATATGCTATCCCAAATGTAAATGCTACTAAAAGTATCCATCCAATAAAACTTAATGTAAATATTAAGTAATCCAATATATGTCCTTTTATCATATCTATTGATTTTTTGATTGAATCTAAAATACTAATATCCTTTTTATCTGCAATTATAAATTCTGTTTGAGAAAATATAGCAAAGAAGAATATACTTGCTATTCCTGTTATGATAGACATAATGGATATAGCTACAAAGCTACTATCTAATAAAATTATTGGAACTAATGCAAGAGGTATTGTAAGTATAAAAGCTATAACATATTGAATTAGCATAGAACCATATGCTTGATATAATCTATCAAATCCTTTTAATATATCTTTAACTTTTATCTTCTCTCCTTTAATACAATCCAAAGATATAATATTTAATCCTATTACTAAAGGTGTTTCTATAAGAATTATAATACTATTTATTAAAATATTGATTTTATAAGATGTTACTATATATTCACTTAAGATTTGAGGGATTATAGCTATTAATCCAACTATTATAGTGGCGATAGTCATCTCCTTTTTATTTATATTTAGTTGTTTTCTCGCATCTTCTTTTATCTTTACCCTGGTTTCACTATCTATCATTTTATATCCTCCTGTTAAAACATTTTATTAATTGTCATTTTTATAACAATTCCATATAAAATATTATAATTTTACTTTTATCACTAAGTATTTATTCTTTAGTAAGATAATTTCACTTTATTTGTTTTAATGTAAGGTAAAATATCCCCACATTATATAGAAAATATTACCATATAACTTATACATTGACAATTGTATATCATTATATAAAATATGATTTTTAATCTAGATAAAGCTTTATAGAAATTTTCATTCTTTGCAATAAAAAATAAGCTCTGAATCTTCAGACCTTATCTTTTAAGTTCTAATACATTTCTTTCTTCTCTATCATAAAAGTATTTATTATTTACATATTTATTTACAATTTTAATTATGATTTCATTATTTTTATTATTTGTGATAAATTTATTATTATCTAAAAGTTATGATATCATCTTCTTTTACAACTATAAGACTTCCTGAATTTATAATTAAAATCCTGCTACCTGTTAAAATATAATAAAATTTATATCAAAAAACCAAGGTTATTTAAAATTGATATAAACATAAAATTTGATTTACAAATCTTACTCATTTATTCATCATTATTCCTAAAGTTTAATTTTGTTTTTTAATTTTTTCTAAGTTAATTTTTAGACCTAATTGTATATAATTTTATTTAAGAACCTACTATAGTTCCACCATTAGGGTGAAGAACTTGCCCCGACATATATCTAGAATCATCACTTGCTAAAAATACATAGCTAGTAGCAACTTCAAATGGTTGCCCGGCTCTATTCATAGGAACTTTACTCGTTCCACTACCAAAAGTTTCTACCTGCTCAGCAAAAAAAGAAGATGGAATTAATGGAGTCCAAATTGGCCCTGGCGCAACTCCATTCACTCTTATACCTTTATCTACTAATGATTGAGAAAGTGATCTAGTAAAAGCTAGTATTGCTCCTTTAGTTGCACTGTAATCTATAAGTAATGGCTCTCCTTGATATGCTGTAATAGAAGTTGTGTTAATTATAGATGACCCTTTTTTCAAATGTGGAAGAACTGCTTTTGTCATATAAAAGAAAGGATATACATTGGTTTTAAAAGTAGTATCTAATTGTTCTGATGTAATATCTAGTATACTATTTTGAACAAACTGTACAGCATGATTATTAACTAATATATCAATTTTTCCAAAACATTCTATAGTCTTTTCAACAACTAATTTAGACATTTCTTCATCTCTTAAATCTCCAGGTACTAATAGACATTTTCTTCCTAAGCATTCTATATAAGCTTTAGTTTCATTTGCATCTTTATCTTCACAAAGATATGAAATAACAACATCTGCACCTTCTTTAGCAAATGCATAAGCTACAGCCCTTCCTATTCCGCTATCTCCTCCAGTAATAATTGCAACTTTATCTTGTAATTTATTACTTCCTTTATAAGATGGATTATCTGATATAGGTCTTGGCATCATAATATACTCAAGTCCAGGTTGGCAATTTTGATGTTGAGGTGGAAATGATACTTTTACTTCTTCACACTTTTCCTTTTTAGTTATACTTTTATAAACTGGATACATAAAACACCATCCTTAATTATTAATTTATAAATTTAAACTTAACACAATATAAATTGTATTAATTAAGGATATTATTGGTGACATAAAAGATATATTTTTTAATATTAATATATTTTTATAAATATTTTATGTTTTTCAATACCTGTCTAAAAATTGACATAGATAAAAAAATAAAATATAATTTCATTATAATACTCAATAGTATCATATAGTACTTAATAGTACTTATAATAAAGAGGTGAATTATGAATAATAAAAAAGAAGTTATCATGCAAGTTGCACAAAAATATTTTAATGACCACGGTGTTAGGTACACATCAATAGATGATATTGTTAAAGAATGTAAAATATCTAAATCTACATTTTATAAATACTTTCCAACAAAAGAAGATTTGATTTTAGAAATTTTGAATTACTTAAATAAAAACTTTTCTAATTCATCTATCTTGATAGATACAGATGATACAAAATCCCCTAATGAAAAGTTAAAAGAAAAAATAAAACTTGTATTAGATTATTTAAAATATAATCAATCTTTTAATTCTAATATTTTAGGAGAATTTTCAGAGATTAAAGAAGTACCTGTATTAAAAATAAAAAGAAAAATAAAATCTAATATGATAAACTCCTACCAAACTCCTTTAATATTAGTTTATGGTGAAGATATAAAACCTTTTATATGGGAGTTAATATTTATTGTTGATAGTATAGTACATGAATTTAACCTTGTTATGAAAATAAATAAAAGAACTTTTAGTGTAGACTATATATTTGAATTTATAACTAAGCAAATAAATTTAAATATAGAAAATCTAAAACAAAACAAAAGTATTATAAATAAAAATATATTCTATTCTATAGATGAAATTGGTGAAAGTAATTATAAAGACTCTATAAAAGATGTATTTTTAAATGTAGTATATTCTATAAAAGATTGCATTAAATTAAACGAAAATGAAAAATTATCTAAAGCAATAATAAAAATAGAAGAAGAATTTAATTTAGGTAATTATAATTCATTAACTATGGATGCTATGATAGCATACTTAGAAAAACAAGAATCTTTAAAAGAATATACAAAAAAATTAAACAGATTAATAGCAAAATTAGGAGATGACATAAGAAGTGGAGAATAAAAAAGCAAGAAATTTAATAGTTTTAGTACTAATGTTGGGGTCTTTCTTAACAGGACTTGCCCAAACTGTACTAACTTCAGCACTACCAAGCATTATGCATGACTTTTCTGTAACTGCAGATACAGCTCAGTGGTTAACATCAGTTTATATGCTAGTTTTAGGTGTAATGATTCCTGCAACAGCATATTTAATAAGTAATTTTCCCACTAGAAAATTATATATTAGTGCTATGTCACTATTTTTTATAGGATGTGCAATATCTATATTTACTAAAAACTTTTCATTATTGATTTTATCTAGAATTTCTCAAGCTATGGGTGCAGGAATAATTATGCAATTAGTTCAAGTTTCAATGATAAGCCTATACCCTAAAGAGGAAAGAGGTACTGCTATGGGTATATATGGTTTTGTAATTGGAGTTGCTCCAGCAATTGGTCCAACAGCATCTGGATATGTGATTGATAACTTTGGATGGAGAATTTTATTTTATATATTAGGATTTATTGCAATATTAGATATTGTATTTGCATACTTTACCTTAAAAAATGTTACAGAAACTAAAAAATCTAAACTTGAATTCATATCATTAATATTATCAACGTTCGGATTTGGAGGATTGTTAATCGGAGTTTCAAATGTGGGAGCTTATAGCATATCAAATCCTATAACATATATACCAATAACAGTTGGAATTATATCACTTATATTATTTACAATAAGACAATTTAAGGCAAAATCACCTCTTTTAAATCTAAAGGTACTTAAAAGTAAGCAACTTGTAATATCAATTATAATACTAATGATTTTATATGCATCATTTACATCTGCAACTATGATTTTATCCTTATATATACAGTCAACACGAAAAATGTCAGCTATGATTCCAGGATTAGTTATGCTTCCAGGTTCAATACTTATGTCTTTATTAAGCCCAATATCAGGACGTATACTTGATAAACATGGAGTAAGAATCTTAGCTATTTCAGGGTTTGTATGCTTAGCAATAGGAACATTTTCATTTTCAAATCTAAGTGAAACAACATCGATATTAATGTTAACTATTATGTATTCATTTAGAATGCTAGGAATAACACTTTTATTAATGCCAATTACAACTTGGGGCCTTAATTCACTTAAGCCATCAGAAATTGCAGATGGTAGTGCTATTGGTTCAACACTTAGACAAGTTTCAGGAGCAATAGGTTCATCTATATTTATATCTATAATGACAAGTTTTACAAATCATAGTTTAAGTAATTCTAAAGTAATTTCAGATATAGCTGGTATGGATGCAGCCTTTAGATCTGCAACTATATTGGTATTAGTTGGATTAGTAATATCATTAATATATGTAAAAGATAAAAAAACAAAATCTAAAAAAATAGATAATGAAAATTTAATATTAGAGTAAAATAAAAAAGGATATACACTCACAATATATAAATGTGGATGTATATCTCTTTTTTATTATTTTTATTTTTCCGTTAATCTATCAATAATACTCACAAGATTTGCTATTTCAGGTTTAGTTATTTGTTCATCTGCACCAAGTGCTTTACCTTTAACATGTATTTCTTCACTTATTAAAGAAGAGAATAAAATTACTGGTATTTGCTTAAGAACACTATCTTCTTTAACAAGTTTTGTTAATCTATGTCCATCCATTAATGGCATTTCAATATCCGATACTATACAAGAAACATGTGCTTCAATTGGATCACCTGAAGTTTTTGCTTCTAATAAATAATCCCATGCCTCTTGTCCATTATCTGCTTTAACAGTATTTACATATCCTGCTTTATGTAGACACTCAGTGATTAATTTTGAAAGTAACATTGAGTCTTCTACTATTAAAATAGTTTTATCGCTATTTTTACGCTCACCTAATTTTTGTATAGATTCAAATTGAATGCTAGATTCAGGGCTGATTTCTGCAACAATTTTTTCAAAATCTAAAATAGTTATAAGCTTATCTTTATATTTCGCAATACCTGTTGCAACACCTTCATCTCCTCCATAAATAACTCTATCTGGTTTATTTATGGCTTCCCATGAAACTCTGTGAATACCAACTACTGCATCAACATGAAATGCAATGTTTAACTTATTAAAGTGAGTAACGATAAATATATCCTTACTTGAGTCATTACCTTTAGGAATATTTAAGTATTTTCCTAAATCTATTACAGTTATAATTTCATCTCTTGATTTAAATACTCCTTCTACATCATCATGTGCATTTGGCATTTTTTTAATCTCTTGTGCCATCATGATTTCACGAACTTTTGCTACATTTATACCAAATGATTCACCTGAAATTGTAAATTCCATAATTTCAAGTTCATTAGTTCCGGATTCCAAAAGTATTTTTGTTTGACTTGTATTTTCTGAAAATCCCATACTCAACCTCCTATATAAAAAATAATTCTCAAAATAGTATTACTCATGCTTATATACGGATTTTATTTGTAATTCTGGAGGTTTCTTTGTAATTAGTTATCTTTATACATATTTGTTTACTTGCTAATATTTGTAAATCATAATAAGTAAATTATATGTGTTAATTTAATATATATTATTTAAATTATATATAAAATAATAATTATTATTACTATAACCATTAATATTCCAGTTAAGTTATCCACTATTGCTCCTGGATTTAGATATACATATGGATTTATATTAAATAACTTGTTATTTTCTTTTTCATTTTCTTTTCTTATTGCTTCTATTGCTAGCATCTTAAATTTTAATTGCACTGGCGATATTATACCTTCTTGAAATATTTCTTCCAGATTATTAGTCTCTTTTGATATTACTTGTTGTTTTTCTTCATCTGTTTTACAGTTTTTTATTTGTTCTTTTAAAACTTTAACTTCTTCTTTTGATTGTTGTGCTATTTGTTTTATTTCAGGATACTTATCAGTTATAAGTTTTTGTTCCTTGTATGTTAATTTTTCTCCTTTTATTATTTTCGTAGCTATTACTTCTACTTTTTTATCTTCTAAATTAATTTTTTGAGAGAACTTTTCAACTTCTTTTACTGCTGCCATTTTTATTTTTACTTGTACTTTTGGTAATAATCCTTTTTTATCCATTACTTTTATATTAGTAATTTCTTTTGATATTACTTGTTGTCTTTCTTCTTCTGTTTTACAATTTTTTATTTGTTCTTTTAAAACTTTAACTTCTTCTTTTAATTGTTGTGCTAATTGTTTTACCTCAGGATATTTTTCAGTTATAAATTTTTGTTCATCAGAAGTTAATTTTTCTCCTTTGATTATTTTTGTAGCTATTATTTCTGATTTTTTGCTTTCTAAATTAATTTTTTGAGAGAACTTTTCAACTTCTTTTACTGCTACCATTTTTATTTTTACTTGTACTTCTGATAATAATCCTTTCTTATCAATTACTTTTATATTTTTTATTGCTTTTGATATTACTTGTTGTCTTTCTTCTTCTGTTTTGCAGTTTTTTATTTCTTCTTTTAAATCTTTAATTTCTTTTTTTGATTGTTGTGCTAATTGTTTTATATCTGGATATTTTTCAGTTATAAGACGTTGTTCTTTTGGAGTTAGAGGTTCTCCTTTAATCATTTTTATAGCTATTAATTCTACATTTTTTAACTCTTCTTTAATTTTTAGAAAAAAATCTTTAACATCTATGTCTTCAACCTTACTTTGTGTAGGTATTTCTTCATTGTTAGGTTTTGTAGGTAGTTTTATGTATGGATTCATATTATATGAATTTTTATTTATATTATTAATCATCTCTTATTTGCTCCTCAAGTGAAGTATATATTATTATTCACGCTACTATATATTATCCTTATAGTAATTATACGGTTTAGTAGGTTATCTTTTAAGCTTTTAGCCTAATCCTTAAAACTAGACAATATAAATACCTTGGACTATAATGGTTATAAAACCATAACTATTAATTTTAAATTATATGCATACTTAAAGTGAAGAGAGGATAATTATGAGTAAAATAGGATTAATATTAGAAGGTGGCGGTATGAGGGGAATATATACTGCTGGAGTGTTAGATTTTCTTATAGAAAAAAATATAGAGGTAGATATAACAATTGGAGTGTCAGCTGGAAGCTGTCATGCTTCTTCTTATATATCGAAACAATATAAAAGAGCTTTCAATGCTACTATCGACTATATAAATGATAAAAAATATTTAAGCTTTGGTAATTTAATTAAAACAGGCTCAATATTTGGTATGGATTTTATATTTAATACAATTCCTAATGAACTAAATATTTATGATTATGATGCTTTTAGCAAATCTAAAACTAAATTTGTAGTAGTTACTACAAATTGCGAAACAGGCAAACCTGAATATTTTGAACTTACAGATTTAAATAAAGAAATTATTTATATGCAAGCATCTTGTTCTATACCTGTGTTTGCAAATATAGTTGAAATTGATAATTATAAGTTAGTTGATGGTGGAGTTACTGATTCAATCCCTATAGAATATGCCTTAAATCAAGGTTACAAAAAAAATATAGTTGTTTTAACTAGAGATATAACTTATAGAAAGGGAAAACAAAAATTTATTTCTATTGTAAAAAGAAAATATAAAAAATATCCTAAACTTGTTAAAGCTATTGAATCTAGACATATTAACTATAATAAAAGTCTTGATTTAGTAAATAAATTATCTCAAAGTGGCGACGTTCTTGTAATTAGACCGAAAAAACCTGTTAAAGTTAGTCAAATAGAAAAAAATGTTGATAAGCTTACTGCATTATATAAAGATGGTTATAATGATGCAAAAGAACTATCTGATAAAATTCTAGATTTTATAAATAAAGCTGGAAACTAAAAAAGCCAGATAAAGATCTTATAGTGAATACAATATTTATATGTATTTCTTATAAGATTTTTATCTAGCAATATATTTTTTTATATTAAATTAATTAAAGATTTTTATCTAAAATTCTTCATTGTCAAATATCATCTTGCCATCAAAGTATTTAGCTCGTTCATCTTTTAAATTAAATTTCTCAAGAAGTTCTTTTAACATTTGTGCCTGACTTGATAACTCTTCACTTGCAGCAGCACTTTCTTCAGCAGTTGCTGAATTAGTTTGTACAACTACAGATATTTGTTCAACTCCAGTATTTATTTGGTTGATATTTTGTGCTTGTTCATTACTTGCATCTGCAATTTCTTGTATCACTTCTGCTGACTTTTTAGCCCCATCAACAACTTCTTCAAGAGATTTTGCTGTTTCTGAAACGATTACAGTTCCATTTTCTATTGCTTTAAGTGATTTTTCAATTAACTCAGCTGTATCTTTTGCACTTTGTGCAGATTTTGCAGCAAGATTTCTAACTTCATCAGCAACAACAGCAAATCCTTTACCAGCTTCTCCTGCACGTGCTGCTTCTACAGCTGCATTAAGTGCTAAAATATTTGTTTGGAATGCTATATCATCAATATTTTTTATTATATTTCCAATTTCATTTGATGTATTGCTAATTTCGTCCATTGCAGCAATCATTTCTTGCATTTGCTCTTTTCCTTTATCTGTTGCAATACTTGAATTTACAGATATTTCTTTTGCTCTCTCAGCATTTTGTGCAGTTTCTTTTATTTGCACTGAAATTTCATTTATAGTTGCTGAAAGTTCTTGAATTGAACTTGCTTGTTCTGTAGCACCTTGAGAAAGTACTTGAGCACCTTCTGCTAACTGATTTGAACCGATTGCAACTTGTTCTCCAGAAGTATTTATTTGTTCTAAAGTACTGTTTAAATCATCTACTATTTTATTTACAGCTATTAACATTGGTTCAAAATCATTTACAAATAGATCACTTAATTTATCATCGTCTACGTCAATATCTAAATTACCATTACTAATTTCAGTTAATATATTTGTAAGTGTATTTATCATTTCTCTAAAATCAGCAACTATTTTACCTGTAGCATCTGCTACTAAACCTATTTCATCATCTGCGTCTATAATTGGTGTTTCTGAATTTAAATCACCTTCAGCTAATTTTTTCAATCTTTCACTGCATTGTTTTAATGGATTTCCTATTTTATTAGCAAATCTTATCGCTGCAATAAATGCTGCAATTGTAAATAATATAGCTAATATAATTGTGATTATAATTGAAGTATACATTTGTCCAAGGAAATCATTTTTATTTACCATTATACCTATACCCCAATTATTACTATTTTTTACTGGAGCATAACTTAAAATCCAACTTTCTCCTTTTAACTCAACATCAGTATATCCTGTATTTCCTGAAATAAGTTTTTTATCAGCTTCTGCAAAAGGTTGTAAGTTTGAATTAGTTTGTGCAGCTTTTATAGTATTTTCCTTACCAATAAGACTAGTATCTCTATGAGCTATTGTTGTTCCTTCATTATCTAAAAGATAAGAATAACTATTTTTACTTATTTTTATGTTATTAACAATTTCATTTAAGAAATCTTTATCTGCATCAAAAGTTACAACCCCTACTATTTTACTACCTTGTACTCCATTTTCCCAAATAGGTGCTGAAACTACAAGTGTAAGATTTCCTGTTACTTTACTAACAACAGGGCTACCCATGTATGCTTTTCCTTGCATAGAAATTTTAAAATAATCTCTACTAGAATAATCATTTCCACTAAATAAATCTTTACCATTTGCATCTATAATTTGACCTAATGATAATCCATATAATTTTTCTTGTCTAGTTATTATGTTTTTCTTTTCCTCTACACTTATCTTAGGATCTGAAATTTCTTTTATAATACCTGTTTGAATTGCTGCATTTTTTAGGTTTGTAATTTTTTGAGCAACGGTTTCCGCTGCTTCTTTAGTTGTTTCTACTACTGTATTTGATAAAATAGTATTAGATGTTTTATAGTTTAAATAACTTGTAATTGCCCCTAAACATAAACAACAAATAACTGAAAAACATACAATTATTAAAGTAAGTTTAGTTTTTATACTTTTTATTCCGTCTTTACTTTTTTGTCTTAATTTAAATTTCATTTTTTTATCTCCCGTTATTTTATCTTTGTACGTTAATCTTTTATCATGAAACCCACTAAAATTAACACTTTAAGACTTAGTTATACTTAGACTAATTATAAAGCTACTTATGTTTTTGTGATTATCCATAATAAACCTCCTTCATAAAGTATTATAATTTTTTAATCCATTTACATAAGATAAAAATAAAAGAGCATCAACATGGACCCGTCAACACTCTTCTTTTCAATACAATTTATGCAACTGGCTGACTTAAAAAAAGTCCCTATAGCTTTGCGTCGCCGAATCACTCCGGGTTTGCTAATTAAATTAAGTTTTATTTTATATTTAAATCCACATTCATCTTAGCATAAATGGGGTTTTTTGTAAATATTTTAAAGTTTTTGTATGTTTTTCAGGAATTTTTAACGATAAATCATTATAAAATTATAAGAAAAGCTAAGTTTATAATAATATAAAAAGGTATTGATTGATTATCAATACCTTTTCTCTTATTTTAATAAATTAAATTATTTATATTAACTTTATGTTCCACAAAAAGTTCTATAAGGACAACTTGAAGGTTTTGGTAACTGTGAATACTCCTCTTGATCTTTTGAGTGATCATATGGTCTTGAAATTACATCAAGAAGCTTCATCATTACACTAAAGTCACCTTTATCACCAGCTGCTATTGCTTCCTCTACTCTATGATTTCTTGGAATTACTGCTGGATTAGAATTTTTCATCAATTGATGAACTTGTTCTTTTGATTGCGGTTGCCTTTTAAGTCTTTCTTGCCACATATTATACCAATTATCAAATTCTTTACTACTAAACATACCTTTATCTTTATTTTTATCAAAGGTTAAATTAATAAAAGTATTAGTGAAATCTTCATTATGTTTTTCCATCATACTAAGTAAATCTTCAATTATAGTTTTATCTTGTAGTTCTTCATTAAATAGTCCAAGTTTTTTTCTCATATTAGATAACCAATTTAAATAATATGATTCATAAAAATTAGAAATAGCATCTTGTGCTATTTTTATAGCTTCTTCTTGATTTTCATGTAATAAAGGCAATAATGTTTCAGCAAATCTACATAAATTCCATTCAGCCATAATAGGTTGATTTTTATAAGCATATCGACCTTTAGTGTCAATTGAACTAAATACGGTATTTGCATTATAATTATCCATAAAAGCACAAGGACCATAATCAATAGTTTCTCCACTAATCGTCATATTATCAGTATTCATAACCCCATGAATAAATCCAACAGTTTGCCATTTCGCAACAAGACTAGCATGAGCTTTTATTACTTCCTTGAGTAAATTTAGATATTTATTATCATCATCTTTTATGTGTGAATAATGTCTTTTTATTGTATAATCAGCTAATATTTTTACTTCATCTACTCCTTTAAATCTTGCTGCATATTCAAATGTCCCAAATCTAATATGGCTAGAAGCTACACGAGTTAAAATTGACCCTTCTTTTATGCTTTCACGAATTACAGATTCACCAGTTTTAACTACTGCTAAACTACGAGTAGTTGGTATACCAAGACCATACATAGCTTCACTTATTATATATTCACGAAGCATAGGTCCAAGAACTGCTCTTCCATCTCCTCCTCGGGAATATGGAGTTTTACCAGAACCTTTAAGTTGAATATCATATCTATCTTTTGACGGTGTTATTTGCTCACCTATTAATAATGATCTTCCATCTCCTAGCATTGTAAAGTGTCCAAATTGATGACCTGCATAAGCTTGAGCAATAAAAGCCCCTTCTTCTATAGTTTCATTACCTGCAAGTATTGACACTCCATCATGACTTTTTAGAGCATCACTATTTAATCCTAGAGATTTAGCTAAACTTTCATTTAAAATAACTAATTTTGGTGAGCTAACTTTATTTAAATTAATTTTGCTATAAAATGCTTTGGGCAAGGTAATATAGCTATTATCTAAGTTCCATCCCATCTTTATAATTTCTTTTTTATTAGTCATTTTTTCTCCTTATATATTCCATAATTTTAGTGTGATGTTTCTACTCTTATTTAATATACCCTTGTTAACAATATAAAATAAGTTTGTTTTTATTAAAAAACTTATTTATATTTAATTAAGTTGCCAATTTTTTTATATAAAATCTTGACCTTATTCTACTTATTAAATTTTAATTTTTTCTTTTAATTTTTACATTGCTGTAAAGCCTGTTATTTTCTTGTTTTTTATAATCATTTTTTATCTTTATTACTATTTAAATTTTAAAATAGGACATCCTGCTTCGGTGCTACAATATAAATATCTAAATAAAAAAGGGGGATATCTAGATGAATAAAAAATTGCCTAAAGGTGCATATGGGGGAGTATCTGGCAAAGATTATGTTCCTTATATAACCGATAAATCAAAAACAGGTGGCAATATAGCAGTACTTATTATAGGTCTTGTATTGGCATCAGTATTTGCAGCTTCTACTGCATATTCAGGTATGAAAGCAGGACTTACAGTTGCTGCCGGTATTCCTGGTGCAATAATAGGTTCAGCTTTTGTAAGTATGTTTGCAAAGCATAAAGGTATACTTGGTAAAAACTTAATTCAAGGTATGTCAAGTGGTGGAGAATCAGTTGCTAGTGGACTTATATTTGTATTACCTTCTGTTATTTTAATTGGTAGTCAAATTTCATTCATTGAAGGAGTTGCAGTTGGTGTTGGTGGTGTTTTATTTGGTATTGGTGTAGCATCACTTGTTCATAATTATTTAATAATTGAAGAACATGGTAAACTTGTTTATCCTGAATCAATGGCTATATCTGAAACATTGGTTGCTTCAGATAGTGGTGGAGATTCTATAAAGTATATGGGTATTGGCTTTGGTATTGGTGGAATCATAACTGTTTTAACTAGTTCATTTTTAAATTTAACAAATAATGTAATTAGCTTTATAGGTAGTAAAAGTTACAAATGGAAATTTGATATGGAGGTTAATCCTCTTTTATTAGGAATTGGATTTATTGTTGGTATTGAAATTGCTTTAACAATGTTTGCTGGTTCTGTGTTATCAGTATTTGGTATTACTCCTTTAATAGGATACTTTACTGATTTAGCTAAAGATGGTGTTATGGTATGGAATGACCCTTCAATGCCAATAAATGAAATGACTGTTCAAGCAATATCTAGTAGTTATGTTAAATACATAGGTGCTGGTATGATGCTTTGCGGTGGAATAATAGGTGCTATAAAACTTATCCCAACTATAATAGCTTCAGTAAAAGAAACAGCTAAAGCAAGAGCTACTGCTACTAAAGGTGATGGTTCTTCTGCTCAAATATTAATATTATTAGGTGGAATGGTTGTTGGATTTATAGCTTCATTTATAGTTTCTAATAGTTTTATGATGGCTATAGTAGGTGCTATATTATCATTAGTATTATCTTTATTATTTGTTATAGTTGCTGGACGTTTAACAGGAACTATAGGAACATCTAATTTACCTGTATCTGGTATGACTATCGCATCTTTAGTTATAGTTACATTAGTATTTGTTCTAATGGGATGGAAATCACCAACTGATAATAAATCTTTACTTTTACTTGGTTCATTCATAGTTGTTTCTATCGCAATAGCTGGTGGATACAGTCAATCTCAAAAAGTAACTTATATCATAGGTGGTAGCAAAAATGAAATGCAACGCTATTTTACATTAGCAAGTATTGTTGGTGTTGTAGTTGTTGTTGGAACTATGATATTATTATCAGACCAACTTAGAATAACTGGTGATAACCCACCATTTGCACTACCTCAAGCTAACTTAATGTCAACATTAACATCAGGTATAATGTCAGGTGAATTACCTTGGGTTATGATTATAGTTGGAGTATTTATGGCAGTTGTTTTATACTTATTAAATTTACCTATAATGACTATCGCTATAGGATTTTATTTACCAGTTGCGACAACTTCTATAATATTAGTTGGAGCATTAATTCGTGTATTAGTTGAAAAAACTGCTAAAAATGATAAAGAAAAAGAAGTTAAAATTTCTAATGGTATAAGTTTATCTTCTGGTTTAGTTGCTGGTGGATCTATACTAGGACTTATAGGAATAATATGTCAAGTTACAGGATTAGTTGGAGGAAATACACCTAGTGGCTTTGCCGCAGGTAATGAAATGGCAATAATCTTATTAGCTGTTTTAGTAATACTGACTACTATACCTATTGTTAAATCTAAGGTGAAAAATAATGAATAATAATGATATTTTAAATTTAGTTTTCAAAGTTTCTAGTAATGTTGATTATGAAGTTCATAATGATTTAGTTACTATAATTGAAAAGCAAGATCATTTTATACAAAAATTTTTTAGGAAGTTAAAGTTTAAAATTCCTATGTATAAAAAGATTGAACTTGATAAATACAGTAGTTTTGTGTTTTTACAAATAGATGGTAAAAAAACTGTTGAGGACATAGGTTGTAGTTTAGAAAATACTTACGGTGAGGATTCTCATCCTCTTTATGAAAGATTATTAGTTTTTTTAAATCATATCGAGGTTAATTGTAAGTATATTGAAAAGATAAGTTAATGAGTTATTAAATGAATATTAAAATTTAAGGGATTATAACTATAATGTTATAATCCCTTTTTTAGGTTTTTAATAATAAATACTTAAAATACTTTTATAACTATACCTTCTTATAGCCTATTTGTATAGTATGATATAATGAATATAAAAAATTATACATTTTAATAAGGAGACATCTATGGATAAAATTGCACAAAACAGAGAATTTTTTAAAGCTGATTTCGAAATATTAAAGCAGATAAAAACTGATAAACAAAAAGGAATACCTGCTCCAACTTTTCAAAAAGAGTATGATTCAAATTCTGATTTAATAGAATTACCGCCTTTAAGCAAAGACATTTTAGTTAAACCTAACGTATTAGATTGTATAAATGATAGAAGAAGTATAAGAAAGTATAGTGATGAAAAAATAAATTTATCTGAACTTTCATACTTGCTTTGGGCTACTCAAGGAATACAAACTGTAAAAGATAAATCAAGCGCATTAAGAACAGTACCTTCTGCTGGTTGTACTCATCCTTTTGAAACATATTTAATAATAAATAATGTTGAAGAATTAGAGTGTGGAGTTTATAGATATTTACCACTAGAGCATAAACTTATGTTTATGAAAACTTTAAATAATATAGATGATGAAATAGATAAAGCAACTCCTAACCAGCCTTTTGTTCAAAATTTTGTTTCTAAAAGTGCTGTTGTATTTGCTTGGAGCTGTATTCCATATAGAAGTGAACATAAATTTAGTATAACTGCTCATAAAAAAATACTTATAGATATTGGTCATGTTTGTCAAAATCTTTATATAGCATCAGAATCTCTTAACTACGGTACTTGTGCTATTGGAATTTATGATCAAGATATAATTGATAATATGCTAGATTTAGATGGAGAAAATGAATTTGTAATTTATATGGCTTGTGTAGGAAAAAAACTAAAATAAAGTTATTTAAAATTTAATATAAATACAATGATTTGTATTGTTTAAATAAAAATCTCAAAAACATCTTATAAGGCATTTTTGAGATTTTTTACTTTAATTTATTTCTAATCCCATTTTCATCTATAATGTAAGTAGTTTTAACAACTCCAAATCCTACTTTTACATATAATTTCTTTTCTTGACATACATCATAAGCTTATTTAGCTATTTCTAAGAGTTTCTATAATTACTTCATTGTTAACTTTTTCAAAACAAATACTTGGAACAAAAATAGATATTAATAGTAGTATAGGTAGTGATAATATTACAGGCATAATTCTAAAACTATAACTAAATATACTCATTCCACCTGTAATTGTATTAACCAATAAATAAGTAAGTGGCAATCCTATTATAACTACTGCACCTATTGTTATTACTACATAATATATTCCTTCAAGTATAAGCATCTTTTTAATTTGATTTCTTGTCATACCTATACTATTTAACATATCCAGTTCATTCTTTCTAGATATGATATTTGTTGATACTACATTAATAAAGTTTAGTATTCCTATAATACCTACTATGGCACTTAGTCCATAACCTACTATTTCATAAATTTTTATAGTTGATTTAAATTCATTTATATAAGTTTGTTTTGATCTATAATCAAGCAATGGATTAGCTTTTATTAAAGATTTAATATTATTTTCTACTTCTTGTTCTTTACCATCTTTAACATTAAACATAGCCGTAATTATTGAATTATTTTTTGTTGTAGTTTTAAATTCTTCTGATGGCAAATACCCTGTAAAACATGGAAATCCAATTCCTCTATTTAAGTATGCTGGTTCGTTAGTCATTATTGCCATTACTGTGTACTCTTTACTTTTACCATTTTCAAAAGGTATCGTTACCTTATCCCCAACCTTTACCAAATTTCCAAGCATAAAGTTTGTATTTGCTATTATATAATCGCCAGATGCAAATTTTTCTTCATCTAATTTACCTTCAGATATATAATTTTTTAAAAGCTTATATATACCTCTATCCACTCCATAGTATTCACTTGAAATCTTTTTTTCTTCTAATATTTCATCTATTGATTCATTTATCTCTTCATTTCCTTCTTTATGCTTAGCATCTAAAGCTTTTTTTATCTTGTCAGTTAAAGGTATCTTAGTTTGTTTATAATACATTTTATCAATAGAGTTAACTCCATTTAATTTTTCAAGGTCTTTAATTACATCTTCAGTAAGGGCATTTATAGCATTTGGGTCAAATTCCATTCTATAAAAACTCGTATCTCCTATTGTAAAATCTGTTCCTATAGATCTTCTCAAGAATTTATCTATATCAATACCTGATGCCATTGTATATACTGTATTTAAAAGTATTATACTTAATGATAAAGATGCTATTACTATAAATGTTTTTTTCTTATTTCTAAAAATATTAGATAAAGCCATGTTATTTAATTTTGCACCACTTGAAGTTTTCTTTATTTTGCGTTTTATGTTTTCATTTACTCCAGTGTATCTTATGGCTTCTACTGGCGATACTTTTGATGCTATTTTAGCTGGTTTATATACACTTATTAATACTGTTATTATTGAAAATACTGTTGCAAATATAAATATAATAGGATTTGATGATAGCTTAGTATGAGTTACATTTACTGTTTTCATTATAAGTGGAGTTATCATAGAACCTATAGCATATCCTAATATTAAACCTATTGGTATTGCTATTAAACATAGTCTTAATGCTTGTTTTATTATTATCTTTTTAATTTGTTTTTTAGTTGTTCCTATGGTTTTTAATTGACCGTAAAACTTTATATCCCTAACTATTGATATATAGAATATGTTATATATTATTAAATATCCTGTAAACATTATAAGAAGTATTAATCCAATTGCTCCAAATACTGTGCCTAAATCTAAAGTCTTACCTCCCATATACGCCCAATTTACTCCACAACCTATTTCATTTTCATTATATCCACTATCTTTTATTACTTTTTGTAGTTTCTTTTCTATGTTCATAGAATTAGAAAAATTCACATCTAATATTATAAGTCCTACAAAATCATTATCTTTTTTAGATTTTTCTTGATCTATATTGCCTAATACATCTTTTATGAAATTTTTTGAAACATATGCAGAACTTGCACTTACTACTTTGTCACCTTCAAATATACCACTTACTTTAAATTCATTAGTATATTCTTTATCATCTATTTTATAAGTTAATTTTATATTTTGATTAAGGTCATAAGGAAGACCTAATAAGTCTAAAGTTAAAGTATCTAATAATATTTCATTTTTCTTAGTTGGAATATCTCCCTTTATAGGTGTTGAAAAAGTTGTTTTTATATAATTTTTATCCCCATATTTTATTTCAACCTGTCTTTTTGCAAGTTCTTTATTTTCAGCTATTGCTAGAGGCACTGCTATTCCTTTATATTTTATAAGCTTATTGTCTTTTATTTTATTGTATTGTTCTACTGTTAAATCTTTAAATCTACCGTGAGTACTTCCTCCTACCATACGCATAGTACTGTATTCATTAGATTTTAACATTCCCATGCCTATTGTAAATAAACTAGTAAAAAGTAAGGTTGTAAGTACTATAGCTATTATAGCAATTTTGTTTCTACTTTTATTTGCTTTAAAACTTTTCCTTGAAAGATTGTTTATAACTAGTGTATTTGTATTTTTTATCATTACTTCTCCACCACCTTAGAAACAATCTTTCCATCTTCTATTCTTATAATTTTATCTCCCATTTGAGCTATTTCTTCATTGTGAGTTATCATAACTATTGTCTGACTAAATTTTTTACTCATTATTTTTAAAAGTCCCATTACATCTTGACTAGTTTTACTATCTAAATTTCCTGTTGGCTCATCTGCAAGTATTATAGATGGTTTACTAGCAAGTGCTCTTGCTATTGCTACTCTTTGTTGTTGTCCTCCCGAAAGATTATTTGGTAAATTATATATTTTATTTTCTAAACCTAAAGATTTTATAACTAAATCTACATGTTTATTATCTATTTTATTTCCATCAAGCTCTATTGGAAGTACTATATTTTCATATACATTTAGTATTGGTATTAAGTTAAATTGTTGAAATACAAATCCTATTTCTCTTCGTCTAAATATAGTTAATTCATCATCACTTAACTTTGATATGTCTTTATTAGCAATTTTAACTTCTCCATTAGTGGGTCTATCAAGACCTCCTATCATATTAAGCAATGTACTTTTACCACTTCCTGATGTACCTACTATACAAACAAATTCACCTTCATTTATTTCAAGATTTATACCATCTAGTGCTTTTACCAAGTTTTCATCTTTTCCATAATATTTTTTTAAATTTTTAACTTCAACTACTTTCATATCTTCCTCCCTAACTTTTTATTAAATGTAATTTATTTCCTATACCTTTAATATATAAATAAATTGTTACAAACTAGTGTCTCAAATATAACAGCTTTGACACATTTGATTTATGCTGGTAAGAATATTGAAAAAGTTGAGCCTTGATTTATTTTTGATGAAACTTTTATATAACCACCTTGATGTGATATTATTTGTCTTGTTAAATATAAACCTATACCTACCCCCTCATATTGATTTGTATTTTTACATCTATAAAATCTTTTAAATATATTGTTAATTTCTGATTCTTCTATTCCAATTCCATTATCTGTTATATCTATTCTTTTGAAAAGTTCATAAGAAGTTATATTTATGCTTATACTTCCATTTTCATTTGTGTATTTTATTGAATTTTCTAATATGTTTACAATTGCTTCTATTGTCCATTTATTATCATAATACCCCTGTGCACTTTTATCTCCATCTACACTTATACTTATTTGTTTTTTGTCTGCATTTTTGTAGACTTCTTTTATCGATGAGCTTATTGTATCTATTAATTTAGTTTTATTTTTAGTAGGTTTTATTATTCCATTTTCAAGCCGAGACATTTTTATTAGTGATTGTATCAAGAAGTTTAGTCTGTTTGATTGATTATTTATATCTAGAAGTATATCTTTTGTATACTCATCTAAATTTTCATTTTCAAGTATAAGTTCACTGTATAACATAATGTTTGCAATAGGTGTTTTAGTTTGATGAGATATATCAGCTACTAAGGATTTTATGCTATTTCTTTCTTTTTCTATAGCTTTTTTGTTGCTTTCATATATTTTTATGTATTTTAATAGTTTGTGCTCTAGTGAAGATAGTATTGTTTCATCATATCTATTTATTATTTCTTCTTTATCTATAGCTTTTGATATCATATTATCAAGTAAATTTACTGTAGATTGTACTTTAAGCTTTATTGTATAAATAAATGATAATCCTATAATGACTATAGATAATAAAAACATTATACTCACTAGTTTTAATATTTTTAAATCAATTATATCTATAAAGTATATGAATACTGAAAATAGTGTACATATACTTATGAATAAAGTTGAATATATAATATATATTGTGTTAAAGGAATGATTTTTTTGTTTACTCATTTTTATCACCTTCTGAGAAAATATATCCTATTCCGTATACTGTTTTTATATATTTAGGTTTTGATTTATTATCTTCTATTTTTTCTCTTAATCTTTTTATATTCACTGTAAGGGCATTTTCCTCTACAAACTCACTATCATTGTCCCATACATTATCTATTAATTGTTCACGAGTTAACACTCGTCCTTTATTTGTTATTAGCATTTTTAATAGCTTTTGTTCTGTTTTACTTAAATTTATTTTATTATTATCTTTAGTAAATTCCATTTTATCAAAGTCTAAAATTATATTATCTACAGTTATTTTATTATTTGTATTTGTATTTTTATTTTCTAATCGTCTTAAAGCTACCATAACTCTTGCACGTAAAACCATTAAGCTAAATGGTTTTGTTATATAATCATCTGCACCTAATTCTAATCCTGTTACTATGTCCAATTCCATATCACAAGCAGTTAGAAATATTATGGGTATTGTTGATTTTTCTCTTATTTCTTTACAAAAATCAAATCCATTTCCATCAGGAAGATTTACATCTAGTATTATTAAATCTACTTTTTCTTTTTTTAAGATGTTTCTTGAATCTTCTAATGTAAATGCCTGTTTTATGTTTATGTCATTTTGCCTAAGTGTTAACATTATGCCTTTGTTTAGAGTTATATCGTCTTCTATTATTAAAATAGTTTTATTCCCCATTAATTCCCTCCATTAATTCCCATACTCTTTTATGCTAAATACATTATTGTATATTTTTAAATTTATTCAATTAAATAGTAGCTATGTACTTATATAAAGTCAATAAATGTATTATTTTCACCTATCAAGTACTTAAAATATTAATTTGCTTAGTCCAATTCTTGAAGAAAATATTTTACAAACTTTAAAAATAAAAAAGTTGAGTCAAAGTATTATAAATAAATACTTAGACTCAACTCTTATATTGTTAACTAACACCCTCTCGTGTTTCACTACATCCTCTTTTTAAGTATTAAGTTTTTAAGAGATGGGATATTTTTATTAATATGCTGCTTTAAATATATTTATTATATCTTGTTTGTTACCTTTTCTTGGATTACTAAATGCATTTCCATCTTTAAGAGCCATTTCAGCCATATATTCGAAATCTTCTTCTTTTATTCCCTTTTCTTTTAATGAAGTTGGTATTCCTATATCTTTAGATAATCTAAACATTGCATCTATTGCTTTTTCAGCTGCTTCATGAACTGATAAACCATCTATATTTTCTCCCATAAATTCAGCTATATCAGCAAATTTTTGTGGATTAGATATTATATTATACTTACAAACATGAGGTAATAACATTGCATTAGCAACACCATGTGGCATATCGTATAATCCACCTAATTGATGAGCCATAGCGTGAACATAACCTAAGTTAGCATTGTTAAATGCCATACCAGCTAATAATGATGCATAAGCCATATTTGTTCTCGCTTCTAAATTTTCACCCATAGCAACTGCTTGTCTTAAGTTATTAGCTATTAATTTTATTGCTTGTATAGCAGATGCATCTGTTACAGGGTTAGCATCTTTAGATACATAAGCTTCTACTGCATGAGTTAATGCATCCATTCCTGTAGCTGCAGTAAGTCCAGCTGGTTTTCCAACCATTAATTCTGGGTCATTGAAAGATACTAATGGTAAGTTTCTCCAACTAACTATAACATATTTGACCTTAGTTTTTGTATTAGTTATAACGCAGTGTCTAGTAACTTCGCTTCCAGTTCCTGCTGTTGTATTTACTGCTAATATTGGTGGTAATGCATTAGTTAATGTTTCTATACCTGCATATTCATATAAATCCCCTTTATGAGTTGCAGCTATACCTATACCTTTACCACAGTCATGAGAAGATCCTCCACCTACTGTAACTATCATATCACAATTTTCGTCTTTGTATATTTTTAAACCATCAGCTACATTTGTATCTTTTGGATTTGGTTCAGTTCCATCGTATATAACAACTTCAATACCTTCTTGTGTTAAATATTTTATTGTTTGTTCAACTGCTCCATTTTTTTGAGTTCTTAAGAATTTATCTGTAACTATTAAGACTTTTTTTCCACCTAACATTTTAGCTCTTTCACCAATAACTTTTAAACATCCTGGTCCCATAAAGTTAACACTTGGTACTAGATAATCATACATTCTGCCCATTTCATATTCCTCCAATTTATGTCCGTTAGTCTTGATTTAAATCTACATCAAAATCTTTTGAGTTTTAAATTTGTATTTTATTTTGATTTTAGGTTTTCGTTTTCCTTGTTATAATTTTAACCCTTTTCCTTGTCAAATACATCTTAATATCTTAGCTTTTTATGTAAATTTTTAGCCTATTTTTATTTTAAAAATACGACTTTTTTGACCTTCACTATTTTTTACATAAAAAAAGTCCTATTTTTTAAATAAGACTAGTTTTTTATACATATCTCTGAATTTTTTTGGAGTTGTTCCTTCTAATTTTTTAAATATCCTTATGAAGTAACCACAATCTTCAAAGCCTAAATCTAAGGAAATACTATTTATTGCTTTATCAGTATTTATTAACAACTGTTTTGCTTTTGCTATCTTTTTCATATTTAAATATTCAATAAAATTTATTCCTGTTTCCTTTTTAAATAATTTGCTAAAATAGCATTGACTTAAGTTACATACAGAAGATATTTTTTTTAAAGTTATATTTTCATAAATATTATTATTAATATATTCAATAGCTTTCATGATTGGAGATTCTTCATTATTATATTTATTAATCATGAAATTAACATCTTTAGTTTCATCTACTTTTTTTATATCTATACATTTACTACTATTTTTATCTTCATTTTGTTCATTATAATATTCATTGTTAATTTCATTTAAGGACATCTTAAGTACTGCTTCTTCTGCTATATAATTGCTTATATGAAACATCATCTGTGCTATTGATTTTATCTTATTAAAACTTAAAATAGGTAATTTACTATATTCTATCTCAAGTTCTTTTTTTAATCTATTATCCAAATTTTTAAAGGTATTGTCTACCTTTACAATTTCTTCTAATTCAAATTTGTCATTTTCATCTACCAAAATCTGACCTGCCATCATAGCTCCTAAATATTGACCCATAACTATTATAGGTACAGCAAAATCTACTAATCCTTTATGGCATTTATATATATAAGCTTCTTTAATTCTAGCAGATTCTACTCCTCCTCTAGAATCACACTTTTCACATAAAGCTGAATACTCATTTATTTCTCTAACCATACAGCAAAATTTTGTAGAATTACTATGACTTGTTATTGGCTTGCCCTTATAATCCACCATTATTATTGCTATATCTGTAGCTTTAGCTATATCATCTTGTATTTTTTGAAATGATTCTATATTTATTATTTCTTCTAATAATATTGCATCCCTCAATATAACACATCCTTTTTTAATATTTATGTTGTGTTGCATTTTCATTATATTGTGCTGTATATATTTTTTCAATCATTAAAATACAAATATATCCAATAAAATTTGTGCTAAATTTATATTTGCGAATGTGTTAATTTATTATAATTATTTAAAAATACAATTAAATAAATTTTATTTTATTTTTATTTTCAATATAGCTAATTATAGGCCCATCATAACTTTTGCTACACATTATAGCATTAGATATTTTATTAATTAAAATAATCATATACTTTTCTCTATAGCAATATAAACATAAACCTTCTTTTCTTAGTACATAAGAGATTGGATATACTTCAAACTTATTACCGTTTACTTCTAATTGTATAAAAGACTTATTATCTAAAGATTTATCAATTTCTTTGCATATTTTATTTTTAGTGTCAAACTCTTCTTCATATAAATCTATTATAAATCGTTGTCTAAGATTACTTAAAATTTTAGAACATCTATCATTATCTACGAACTTAAATTTTTCAATCAAAAAAGATTCACTTATATCCTTACTTATTTTTTCACCTATATATAATGCAAATATTAAAGATTCATAATCACTATATTTTAGTATATACTTTGATATTATATAGTTTTTATCAATCTCTACTCCTCCGTTTACACCTCTATATATAGTTATAGGTATTCCTAGTATTGATAACTTATCTAAATCCCTTCTTATTGTTTTAGTAGATACATTAAAAATTTCAGATAACTCCTTAATTGTAACTTTAGAATTACACCTTAATAGATAAAATAAAATATCTAATAATCTCATTAATACTTCCTTTCAATCTACTAATTATATATTTACTTATTATTTTTTAACCACATTATTGCACTATAAGCATAAATAGCTGCTCCTGTAGGTAATATATCTTCATTAAATACAACCTTCTCATTATGCATTGGTTCTCCAAATAAAGTATTCTCTTGTTTTGAACCTGCACCTAGCATAACATATAAGCTTGGAACTTCATATGAATAAGAAGCAAAATCTTCTGATCCCATTCCTCCAGATTCAAATAATATAACTGATTGTTCTCCTACTAAATCTTTCATATAATTAGTAATTTCATGAGCTAAATTATTATCGTTAGTTAATGGTGGTACTGAAGATAACTCTATTAACTCAGCTTCGCCTCTAAACATTTTAGCAGTAGATATAACTATATCATTTATTCTGTTAAATATAAATTCTCCCACTTCTTTGTCTAAACTTCTGATAGTACCTTCCATAACAACCTCTCCTGGTATTATGTTTGGTGCATCTCCTCCAACAAATTTACCTATCGTCACAACAGCCGGCTTAGTAGCTGATATTTCTCTACTTATTATTTCTTGTAAAGATAAATAAATGTGAGCAGCTATATTTATCGGATCTACTCCTGTTTCAGGCATAGCTCCATGACATCCAGATCCTTTTACAACAATTCTAAATCTATTACATCCTGCTATGCTAGTTCCTAACCCACATAATATTATATTTGAAGGTGTACCAGAATGTACATGCATTGCCATAGCTGCATCAACTTTAGGATTTTCAAGGACACCTGCTTGTATCATCTTCTTGGCACCTGTAAATCCTTCTTCATCTGGTTGGAATACTAATTTAATAGTACCTTCTATTTGATCTTGATTTTGTTTTAGTAGCTTAGCTGCACCTAAAAGCATTGCTGTATGCATATCATGACCACATGAATGCATACATCCATTAGTTGATTTAAAGTCACATTCAGCATCTTCCTTCATTGGTAATGCATCCATATCTGCTCTTAATAAAAAAGTTTTTCCTGGTTTATCTCCTTTAATTGTGGCTACTATACCACTTTCACATATTTCCTTAGGATCATATCCGAATTTTCTTAATTTATCTATCACATAAGTTTTTGTTTTAGGTAATTTAGATCCAACCTCAGGATTACTATGAATAGTTCTTCTATAAACTATCATATCTTCTTTTATTAACTTAGCTTGTTCTATAAATTTATTCATAACTCTACCTTCTTTATTTTTAGATTTTAATTTATTCTTTTACATATTTGATATATTAATTCATCAATTGAATTAAGTATTTATTTCTTACCCCTTTTAATATATATATTAAACTTATTGATATTTATATAAGCTATATTTAGATAATAGTAAATAATGTTGACACATATTGTCTACATTATAATATTTTTAATATTTTATAATTTTATTGAAATTTGTTATTTTTTATATTTTTATCAATATAGTTAATAAACCTACACTCAATATATTTCATTTCAAATCTTCTATTTATAAGATTTATATGTCTAAAATAAAATTTACATAAAAAAAGATATTGATTTTAATCAATATCTTTTAAAGTTATACTCACAATTTTCTAATTAATCGAGATTATGCTTTTAATAGTTAAACTTAAGCGTATTATCTTTTACATAAACTTTTTTATCACATATAGATGTACTTGATTTTCTATGTGATACCATTATTATTGTCTTATCATCTGATTCTTCTTTTATACTTCTTAATATTTGAGCTTCATTAAGAGTATCTAAATTGCTAGTTGGTTCATCAAGAATTAAAACTTGTGGATTATGTAAAAATGCTCTTGCTATACCTAATCTTTGTCTTTCTCCTGATGAAAGGTTTGAACCTATTTCTCCAACATTAGTTTCATATCCCTTTGGTAGGGTTTCTATAAACTCATGTATAGATGCTTTTTTACAAGCACTTATTATTTCTTCACGAGTCGCATCTTTTTTCCCAATCTTTAGGTTATTTTCAATTGTATCATTAAATAAAAACGTCTCTTGACTTACTAATGATTGTGATTTTCTTAAAGACTTTGTTGGAATAGTTTTTATATTTTTATTGTCTATTTCAATACTTCCCTTATCTACATCCCAAAATCTCATCATAAGTTTTAAAAGTGTACTCTTTCCACATCCACTTTCACCAATTATTGCAATCTTATCACCTTTTTTAATGTTAAGATTTACATCTTTAAGTAGTACTTCTTCTCTATCTAAATACTTAAATTCTAAATTATTTATATTTGTATTATTCATTTCTAAATCTTCATTTCCAGCTACTTCACAAACAGCAGGTACTTCATCTAGTATATCAAATAATCTTTGTGCACAAGCAAATGTATGCATTAAGTTGTTTGATAAGTTACTTAGTGCTACAGTAGGACCAAATGAACTAGAAAGTAAAACCAAAGCTACTACTAATTGTCCTAGGTTTATAGATTGAGATTTGTATAATGTAACACCTGCATAAAGTGTTGTAAGTATTGCTATCATTATAGTTATATCAGTTAAAGCTCTTATTAAGCCTTCATGACTTTTTATGACCTTCATCTTTTCATTTAATTTATTACTGTTTTCGTTTATTGAGTTTAATCTATTGTTTCCTTGCCCAAATAATAGTATTTCTTTTATCCCTTTTAATGAATCTAACAGGAAACTATTAGTTTTTCCAAATTCATTTCTATAATCAAATCCTGCTTCACTTCCCAACTTAGAAGATAAAACCGGTATTATATATCCTACTATTATATAGAAAACTACTCCTATTATCCCAAAGTATGGATTTATATTATATAAAAATACTGCTATTATAGCTGATGTAATTATAGCTATTGCTATTGGTGCTATAGTATGAGCATAAAATACTTCAAGTAACTCGATGTCACTTGTTATAACTGATATTAAATTTCCTTTCTCCTTACTTTCAAGCTTGGCAGGAGCTAATTTTCTTAAAGCTTTATATACCTTATCTCTAAGTATAGCAAGTATTTTAAATGCTATATAATGACCTGAATATTGCTCTATATATCTTAGTATTCCTCTAATCACTCCACATACAATTATTATTTTTACACAAGTTTGTAAAGTATATCCCATATCCAAACCTATAATATTTCCCATAGCTACTGCTCCAAAAGTAGTTATAGCTATAGCGGCTAAAAATCCTAATACTCCAAAACTTATTGTTATCATCATTACAGGCACTAATGGCTTTAATATTTTTATAAGTCTAAGCATTATCTTTCCACCAGATAACCTCTTTCTTTCCTTATTCACTTATAGCCACCTCCCTAGTTACATCTTCTTTATATATATCTTCTAATTTCTCTTGATTTGTGTATAAATTAGCATACACTGAATTATTCTTCATTAAATTATCATGATTTCCACTCTCAACTATATACCCTTTTTCTAGTACATATATTTTATCTGCATTCTTTATATTAGCTAATCTATGTGATATGACTACTACTGTTTTTTCTTTAGATAGTGCATATATTGTTTCAAGTATTGAATCTTCACTTTCAACATCTACATTTGATGTAGCTTCATCAAATATATAAACTTCTGGGTTTGTAAGTATCATTCTGGCTAAAGCTAATCTCTGCTTTTGACCTCCAGATAAGAATGATCCATTTTCTCCAACTGGAGTTTGTAATTTTTTCTCTAATCCCATTACAAATTCATATAAATTTGCTTTTTTAAGAGCACTGTATAATTCTTCTTCAGTCGCATATTCATTACCCATTCTTAGGTTTTCTTCTATTGTAGAATTAAATATATATGAGCTGTGACTTATAAAACTAACCTTTTTTCTTAATTCATCAAATGGTATATTATTTAGATTTATTCCATTTAATAAAATCTCGCCTTTATCAACTTTATTTAATTTTAAAAGTAAATTAGTTATTGTACTTTTTCCACATCCACTTTCTCCTACTAAAGCAACCATAGACTTGTTTTTTATATCTACATTAACATTATGTAAAACTTTTCTTTCATTATCATAGCTAAAATCAACATTCTTTATTGATATAGAAATATTCTCTAACTTTTCTTTATCCTTATCAGATAATTCTTTTTCAGCTTCAACCTTAGTATCAAGTAAATCAAAAATCTTATCAGCTGCAGCTAGTCCATTCATAGCTACATGGAAAAATGATCCTAAAAGTCTCATTGGTATAAAAAATTCTGATGATAATAGTATTATTACAACTGTAGATCCTATTGTAATGTTCCCATTGTAAAATTCAGTAACAGCTATTAATATACCTATTGCTGAACCCCCAAATGCTATTAAGTCCATTATTGTTATAGAATTTAATTGCATTGATAAAACTTTCATTGTTATATTTCTAAAAGTCTCTGCTTCTTTATTCATCTCTTGATTTTTTTCTTCATCTAAATCAAATATTTTTAAAATTGTAAGACCTTGAAGATTTTCTAGGAAAGAATCTCCTAAATTAGTGTATATCCCCCAATATTTACTTAAAAGTTTTTTGGCAAATTTCATTACAGCTGCTATTGATATGGGTATTAGTGGCACACATATTAAAAGTACTATTGCTGCTTTAAAACTTATAGGTGCAATAACTAAAAATAAAGTAAGTGGTGCTAATAAGCTGTAAAATAATTGAGGTAAGTATCTACCAAAATAAATTTCAAGTGCTTCTACTCCATCTACTGCTATTTGAACAATTGAAGAAGTTGATATTGTATCATTGTAATTCACACCTAATTTTAATAATTTCTTATAAATACTTTCTCTAATAGATGTTCTTACATTTGCTGATGAATAATAAGAAAATCTTCCTGACATATAATTGCATACAAATCTTATTAATATTAATGAACCTAAGTAAAGTACATAAACTCCTGTATTAAAGTTTAAATCATTATTATGTAATTTATCTATTATATTCCCTACAAATAGTACTATTCCTATATTACATATTATAGATATCCAGTTCATTAAAACTGTAAGATATACATATTTTTGAGATTCTTTACTAAGCGAAAGCAATCTTTTGTTTATCATAAATAATTCCTCCTTTTATATTAACTGATTATGTGAAATGCAAGTGCTCCTGCAAAACCTATAACTGATACTAAATGTAAACATTTATATTTTTTTCTTACCTTGTTAGTTCCAGATAATATTATTAAGATACTAGCTATACCTACTGGTAAGATTGTAATTTCCTTATCTTTAACAAAATCTACTAATGAATAAATAATCATTGCTATTGCACTTATGATGCCTGTTGCAAAATGTAACTTTAAACTTAATTTGTTGTTTATAAACTTAAAATATTTAAAAAAACTAGTTATTATAGCTAATAAAAAAAATATTGATCCTAATCTGTGTAACATTTAAATCTCCCTCTAAATTCTTTCTTATTTTAAAATCCCAATCATGCACATGATTATTATTATCAGTGTCTATTTATAACTAACCTATCTGATATTACTTAATCTCTACTCGTTAATGGCATAAGGTTTTATTGTTTTTATTTTAAATATAAAATAATATAGCTTAATGCAAATTAGTCCTAATAAAAACAATCTCATATGTAAGTTATCTATTAATATAATTGGTATTGCTAACATTATGTTTACAAATAATAATATTATTACCTTTTGTTTCATTGTCATAGCTTTTTCATTTACAAAGCTTTCTAGGTGCTTTTTATACATCTTAGTTGATTTAAACCATCTATCAAATTTTTCAGAACCTCTAACAAAACAAAAGGATGCTAATAATAAAAATGGTGTTGTAGGAAGTATTGGTAGTATTACTCCTATTGCCCCTATGGCAAATGATAATAATCCTACTATTACATATATATACCTTTTAATTTTATTCATTTTTTATTTTCTCCTTATTCTCCAAACTATAATTAGCTTATCATAATCAATAATCAGTTTCAATACATTCTGTATAATATTTGATAATAATTATCGTTATTTTTTATTTAATTATTTGTAATTCAGTTCAATAAATATAAAAACCATATTGACTGTTCTATCAATATGGTTTCTATGGATTTCAATGTTATACATAAATCATTGAATCAATCCTCATTATTTTTTATTTTAACTCATACACAGTATTATCTATTAGATTATTATACCTTCGAAATGATCTACTTCATGCTGGATAATCTGAGCAGTAAATCCTGTAAATATTTGTTTATGTTTTTTGAAATTTATATCTAAATATTCTACCTCTATTGTTTCATATCTTGTTGTTTTTCTAAAACCTTCTAAAGATAAACAGCTTTCTTCTGCTTCATAAGGCTTTTCTTTTTTTAATATAACTGGATTTACCATAGGAACTATGATTTTACCTACGCTAAATACCAATATACGTTTTTTTATTCCTATCATATTTGCTGCCATGCCTACACAATGATCTAGGTTTGCTCTTAATGTATCGATTAAATCATTAATAACTTCTACATCCTCTTTAGTTGCAGGTTCTGATTTTTGTTCTAAAAATAATACATCCTTTACAATATTTCTTATCATTTTTGTCCAACCTTTCTAATTTCTTTATCTAAGTTAATATCAGTTTATAATCTTATTGTATACTTTAAAATTATACCTAACTATTATTATAATTAATATCTTTAATATATCAGTTTATTAGATAATCTACCACAGGATTATTATAAGTTATTATTATCACTTCAATTTTATTTGATTTCAGATTTAGCAAAAAAATTGAGCAAAAATACTTATAATAAGCACTTTTACTCAACTAGATTTTTTAATGATTTAATTTTTTTCATCAATAATATTAATACTATATGCATTAGCTGTTACAGGATAAGATCTTCCTTCTGGACCTTGGAATACAACTTCTATCTTTTGTCCTATTTTTAAATCTGAAACCTTAAGATTCGAGCTTGAATTACCTTTTTTAATTATAGTATCTTTACCTACAAGAACATCTGCTATGTCATAGCTAGTATCTTTTTCTAAGTTTCCTTCTACTCTTACAGATGTTACTTCTTTATCTATGCCTATACCCTTAATTATTCCTCTGATTGCAATATCATTGACATCAACATCTCCATTAACTCCTGATATATCCTCATGCTCTCCATTTGAATTTACATCATTTTTAGCTATCGATGATTTATTATTTGCAAATACAAGAATTCCACTTACTGAAATTAATCCAACTGTTAATAATGCTATAATTTGCTTTTTCATAATACATTCCTCCCACTTATTATTTTTTATTTGTTTGTTGTCCATTCATATATAAATACAATTTAAAATTATAAATTGTTGCAGTAAATTTTATTTTTATTAATTTTTATTAAAATCTTTTATATTTTTTAATTCTTCATCTATAATTTTTATCATTTCAGATGATACAGTATAATATTTTTCATTTATACAAGCAATTTTTAAGTCTAAATTAATTTCTATTGAACTTGTTAAACCATCTTTCGTTATAAAACTTAAAGTTATAATCTTTCCTGTGTCTTTAAAATTGTCGTAACTTTCAGGGTTAAAATCTTTTTCTTTAGCATTTTGTAAAAGTTTTAATAAATTATTTATAGATTTTTCATTTGTTATTTCTTTAAATACATTAGTATTTTCATTATTTTTAATTTCTACTTTTTCAGTGTTATCTTTTAAAATTTCAAATTCAAAATTGTTAAATTCATTATTTTCGATAATTGCTCTACTTCGTGAAATTGATTTATTTAAAGGTTCATTTGCCCTTGATAGATTTTGCATATTATCTACCTTATTTTCATTATATAAAAACAATCCACATATAAGTACTAAACTTGCAGCTAAAGTAGATAATGATTTTTTATGATTTAAATATATGACATTAAACTTATTTTTTTGTTTTTCTTTATTAGTATTTAATTCCTTATATACATTTTCATAAATACGAGATTTCATTGACTCATCTACTTTTATTTTATCAAATACTTTTTTTATCTCATTATCCTTCATTGATATAATCACTCCCTAAACTAATTTTTAGTAATTTTCTTCCTCTATGTAGGTTTGAACGTACAGTAGATGGCTTCATATCTAGTATTTGAGCAATCTCTTCTGTACTATATCCTTCATAGTAAAAAAGATAAATACTCATTTTATATTTATGAGGTAATTCTAATATTTCTTGTAAAATATCATAATCTTTTTCTTCTTGATAAAAATGAGATAAATCCTCTGAGCATACTATTTTCTTAAACCAGGAACTTTTTAAGATATTTTTACATATATTAGTTGCTGTTTTTATGAACCAATTTTTCTCATGTTTCATGTTTTCAAATTCTGGATTATACTTTAGATATCTAATAAAAGTATCTTGTGTGGCTTCTTCTGCATCATCTATTTTTTTAAGATACAGTACACATATTTTAAATACTGTATCAACTTGCCGATTATATACTTCTTCAAAATCAACCATATTAAAACCTCCTTGTAACTATAAATACAACTTAAATTAATGTATTGTTGCAATTATTTTTTAATTTATTAAATATTTTTATTTCTCTTTTCGATATGTTAATTCTTGAATTACCTCCAAACTCAGATAGTAAACTTTATAAATATGAATTTAAAAATTGTTCTATTTAAAATTACATACATATAAATAAAAGGTATTGACCAATTAGTCAATACCTTTTTTGTGTATCTCAATGTTTTAGACAAATCACAGGAATAATACCCTACGTTAATTAAACAATCGAAAATATATATTTTTACCCTATGTTTATATCAAGTTCTTTACATAACAATATTTAATAATTTTAAAATTATGCTATTAGCTATATTGTTTTTTAATTTAAAATTTTATCTAACTCATGTGTTATCTTAATGGCTCCTGATTCTCCCATGTGATCAAAATCTATAAAATCATCTTCTTCAAATATATCCATTTTTGAAAAATCAATTAATTTAACTTCATATTTTTCTTTTATACCATCTATAATTTTATAAAATTCGTCTTCATATGTTTTATTTATAAACTTGCTATAATATTTAGTAGTTGGAAATACAACTATTACCGGCTCTACACCTTTATCTTTTAAAAAGCTTATAAACTCATTAAATATACAATTATATTCTTTTTTAGTTTCAGTATATTTAGATAAGTCATTATGTTGATTAGCTCTAGATTCACCTAATCTATATTTTTCATCTTCACTAATACTACTTAACTTAACTCCTTGTAAAATACTAATCATTTCTCTACTTTGATTTTTATTGAAATATCCATTATTTTCTCTATATATTAAATCTATAAAATGATTATGTAGGAATTCTAAATTGAATACATAATCTATTAAATCATTATTTAAAACTTTTCTTAGGTTTAAAAGTTCTATAGTATCCACTTTTTCTGAGTTGTGTTTATCTTTTAATATAGGATAATATAGACATTTAACCATATTAACAGAATATTCACTTTTACATTTAGATAAATCATGATTTACTAGATAATATCCAGCTCCTATAATACATCTTTTTATATTTTCATTATTATTTATAGCTTCTTTTGCTAGTTTATAAGAATAGTATAAATCTTGACTAGATATAGATAAATTTACCGATTTATTTGATAAAAGTTTTACATCTATACCTGTTAATGGATAAGAGTTACCTACCACTAACGTATCTATATTTTCATATTTACACTTTTCTAGAGTTTTTGATAAATAATTATAATCATAATTTGCAGAATATATGTTTTCACTTACTTCAAATATAGAATTCATTAACTTATCGTAATATAACACATCATTAAAATATAAGTTAAAATCTAAATCACTATCTATAGTTTCTTCACTTACTATCAATATGTTAATTTGATCATTCTTTAGTTCATTATTTAAACGTATGTACTCATTAATGTTATCTATATATATAGGTTTAACATTTATACATCTTTCTATTATATTATATTTATCTCTTCCGCAAAAATATAAATTAACTTCTATATTATTAATATCTTTTTTAAAATTAGATAAGACTTTGATTAAATTATCTATTCTATTTTTTTGATTTACACATAAGTCTATACTTTCACTATTGAAATTCTCTATTATATTTACTACTGTATCTGCTAATTTATTAAATGACTCTAAGTACTCATAATAAAGATTATTTTGTATAAAATCAGCTATAGAATTGATAACCTCTATTTCCATATCTGTACTAATATTATCTTCATTTAATATACTTATAATCCTATCAATGCTTTTTTTCCATTTATATATTTATATAAATTATATTTATTATTCATATTTCCTATTATCTCCCCCTACATTTTTGTTATAAATTACTTAATAAACGATCTATGCTATCCCATACTCTAATACTTGATTTATCATCTTTATGATAATAAAAAATATCTCTAATAGTGTTACGTTCTTTTTTATAATAATTATTATCATTAATACATTTAATTATTTCTTCAGATAACCTTTCTTGTTCCTGTACCTTAGGTCCAGCTGCCCAAAAATCATAAGGTTGTAAAATTATTCCTCTTTCTTCTTCATATATTTCCATATCTGTATTTACAAATATAGTAGGCCTATCCATAAATAGGAAATCTCCATATATACTTGAATAATCAGTAATTAAAATATCAGCTGCATTTAAAACTTCATATAAATCTAAATCTTTATCTTCTAAATCTTTATTAGATATAAATATCATATTATCTAAATTTCTATTTTTTACTTTATTTGTAATGCTTCTTTCTTCTCCGTGATGAACCTTTGATATGCAAATTATATTATTATCTATTAAAAATTGATTAAATTTTTCATAATCAAAGTTTTTTATTTTTATAGCATCATTAAGTTCAGTTGACCCATTTGCTACTCCTGAATTCTCATGTACATAAAATGTTGGCATATTAAATATAACTTTTTTATTTTCTAAAGATATTCCTAATAATTTTTCTAAATTTCTTTTTCCATCAGATAGCATAACAAGATCCGTTCTAGGATTTCCTGTTATTTCATATTTGTCTTCTGGTACAGCAGCAAATGCACTTGTTAATAGCATACACATTTTAGATGGAGTATATATTTTATCTATATCTTTATATTCTTCTGGTGTAAATGCGAATCCCTTATTTTTCTTCTCCATTAATCCGCATCCTTTAAAGCCTACCTCTCCATGACCTACCTCTATATTATAAGTAAGTTTTGGATAAATATTGCAAAATGTATTAAATCCTGAAATAGTTACAGATGATATAAGAGGTACTTTAATGATATTTTCTATTTTAAAAACATCATTTCCTTTGATAATATTTAGCTTATACTTATCTTTATATTGTTCTGGCATATACTTTATTAATGCATATACATTTGAGTCTGCTGCATTAAATCTATTTAATGTTACTGTTCTTTTATAATCTTCATTTCTTAACCCTGTCATAGTTTCATTATCTATATCAATAAGTTTAAATTTTCCCTCATGAGAAAGTAATACACAACATTTATTTACTCCCTTTGATGCTATGTTTCTTATTATATTTGTATAGTTCATATCATAAGGAACTATGAAATCAAAATCTGAATAATTATAATTGCATATAAAATCATCTATATCTACAATTTCTTCATTTGTAATAACATAACCATCTTTTACATACGCCCAGTTGCATGTTATATTATTTTTATATAAACTTTGTATATACTCTTTGTTTATATTGTTAAAATGACCAGCTACATACATTATTAAACTAGCATTATCTTTTTCTATGTAAACATTAGTTTTAGCTTCATTTAATACTTCTATATAATTTTTTGATGTTTTTTCGTATTGATATAAATTATTTATATCATTTATATAATTTATATCATCAATATATCTTAACGATATACTTGCATTTAAAACCGATTTTAATTTTTCTCCTGTAATCATATATGTATATATTAAATTGAAATATGCATCTATATAGTCACACTTAATATCAGTTGAAGTTTTATAACAACTTATTGCTGCTTCATATTCTTTTATTTGTGAACACAAAATACCTCTTAAATTCCAATACTTGGCATTGTTTAAGTATTGTTTCTCATTTTGAATTATGCATTCATAAGCATTTTCTATATCATTTTTTTTAATTAAATCTTCTATCTTATTTATAATTTCCATATAATTAATTCTCCATCGTATAATAATTTGTATAAATTAGGCTTTATGTTTAACCTTTAAATATATTGCATTTCCATCTCTTAAAATCTAATTTATACCTAATATATACGGTCTCTTTTCTAATATTTTAATTTTTTTATATAAATTTATTTTTTGAAAAATCTAAGTAATAAATAATAAGAGGTATCTCAAGTATTACATAAGTATATTACTTGGATACCTCTTATTAAATTAATCTAAAATGCGCATTCTATAAGATTGATATTTCTATACTCTACAGACATTGGTACAAATCTAATTCTACCAGATTCACAAGCTATTCTAAATCCTTGAATGCTCCTTCTATCAGCTCTATCTACTGCCATAAAGAAATTAGAAGGGCTAAAACCTCTCCTCATTACTATTCTAACTATTGCCATCCTCTTACAGTTATTTATAGTAAATTGACCACCACCAGGTGATATAAAAGGAGTAGGATCCCCACCAGGTAATGTAAAAGAAGTAGCAGCTTGCACACCACTAGGTGATGTAGAAGGTTGATTGTTATCTTTTTCTAAATAGTCATCATCATAATAATCGTCATAATCATCATGATCATTATAGTCATCATCATCATTATCATCATAATCTATAATAGGCATAGAAGGCTCAAATAAGCTAGCAACTTCTAAGTATTCATTTTTAATATCTGCATCAGGATATGCATTTTGTAACTCTCTAAGATATAAAGCTACAAACTTATAATAATTATCCCAATAATCTTTCCAATAATTTCTTTCCATTGTTGATTCTCCTTTTTCTGATATAAATATTGTTCTATATATCATATGTAAATATTGGAGAATAGTTCTTATTTATGCTAAGTAATTTATTTTAAAAATTCCATATATACTATTTACTTCTAATCTAAAAATTAAAAATAAATATAGTATAAACTAATAAAAATTGTAAAATTATATATACAATTCCTAAAATAAATAGAAATTATTGTTTATTTATTATATGTAATATATCTTTCGTTAAGCATTAGCTTTCTCTTTTGTATTATGAGTATTCCAAGTAAATGATAAAAATACTATTGCTAAGATTGAAGATATTATTAACATTATAAATCCTCCATCCCAATTAAATTTATCAACTACCATACCCATTGCAACCTCAGCTAAAACCTGTCCTCCCATATACCCAAATAAACCTGTAAATCCTGCTGCAGTACCAGCTGCTTTTTTAGGTACAAGGTCTAGTGCACTTACTCCTATTAACATAACAGGTCCATAAATTAATGCTCCTATTGATGCTAATGCACAATTTATAGCAAGAGGACTTGTACTTTTCCAATACACCATTGTTGCTATAGCTACTCCAACCATACATATTATACCCATTGGAGCACGTCTACCATTGAATATATGGTCACTAATCCATCCAACTATAATAGTTCCAGGTATAGCTGCATATTCAAATAGTGCAAATGCTATAGAAGAATCTTTTGGGTTGAAATTTCTAACTTCTTGAAGATATGTAGGAACCCAATTTATAACACCATATCTAACCAAATATACAAAAACGTTTGCCAAAGCTATACACCATAAAAATTTATTATTTAATACATACTTAAATAAAATTTCCTTAGCACTAAGTTCTTCTTCAGCATCTTTAACTTCCATCTCATACTCTGGATAATCATTTTTAAATTCTTCAATTGGGGGTAATCCAACAGATTGTGGAGTATCTCTTGCGAATATAGTATATACTACTCCACCTACAATTGCTATTATTGCTGGTAAATAGAAAATACCTTTCCATGTTCCAAATAATGATACCCCAATTAATGCAATTGTAGCTATAAATCCTCCACCTATATTATGTGCAGTATTCCAAATAGACATTTTTACACCACGCTCACTATCTGAAAACCAGTGAGTCATTATCCTACCACATGGAGGCCATCCCATTCCTTGAAACCATCCATTTAATAACATTAAAATAAACATAAAAGCAATATTATTTGCATTTGGTAAAAATAAATTTACTATACCAGATAATATAAGACCTATTGCTAAGAAATATCTTGGGTTAGATCTATCTGATACATTTCCCATTACAAATTTACTAATACCATAGGATAATCCTAAAGCTGATGCAACAAGTCCTATCTCAACTTTTGTAAATCCCTGTTGTATAAGATAGACCTTTGATAAGGCAAAATTACTTCTTACAAAATAGTATAAAAGATATCCTACATAAATACTTATAAATATCTGGATACGATATCTTTTATACGTTGGCGCTATTTCTTCTTCTGGTAACCTTTTCACAAATGGTGCTGGCTTTAAAATTTTTAACATCAAAGACCCTCCTTTTACGCTAAAAAAAAGCCAAGCTAAGCCTCTATTAGTAATGTTAACTAATATTTTTAAGGCTTGTGCTTGACTCCAATTCTCTAACGCACGTTGTATTGTATTTTCGCTAAATTTTTTGTCTCTTATATAAAGATTAGCATATGATACTTCACTTTTCAACATTTTTCAACAAATAAACCTATTAACACTTCTACTAAATTTATTTCATTGTCAATATAAACTTTATAGCTATTTTTTTATTTTGTATATTATTTAGATAAATTTTACCTAAAATTAAAGTTTTATCTATTTATTCATATTTAATATATACAAATTCCTTTTTTAATTTTTTAGTTTTTAACTTAAATTTATTTATATTTAATTTTATTAAGTACAGCAAGTACACAATAAATAAGTCTAACTATAATAATATATTTTTATCAAAATACTCTTATAGTTTATTTAATCTAGTGTCTATGGTGGGTATAATTCTTAAACCCGTTGTTTTTTCTATATTTTAACATAGTTCATTAAAAATAAACTTAGTGTACCTTTATGTACTTTTAGTGTACTTTCCAAAGTATTTTCAAATAAAGTTTTAACTTAATATATAAAAGGTACAGCATTTACTGTACCTAAAATCAACTAATGGACATTATGTATTTGTATGGTGGCGTGTTATAACCTCTTTTATTACCAACTTTTTTATACTTAGCACCATAACTTTCTAGTGTAGCTCTTAAACCTTTACTAGATTTTAAACGCAGTCTATTTGCTATTTCAGTAGACGACTTCCAATTCCACATAATTTTATCAGCATCCCAATCAAACTCCATATTAATGCCTAGTTCCAATTGATTCATAACCTTAAAATCAGCATTGCTAGTATTTAACCTTTCTATTTGACTTTGATTTAAATAGGTAGTTTCCATATTTTCTTCTTTTAAATACATTACTTCTCCCCATAATTTATCTATATCAATTTTATCTATCAAATCAAAATCTATCTTTTCAATAGGAATTACCCAATACCTTCTGTTTCCTGATTCATCTTTTAAGAATTCTTCATTATTCACCGTTGCATAAAAAGATGTTTTTCTTGGATATTTAATAGGTACTAATCCATAAGGTCTTCTAAACTCATCCATTTGCTCAGTTATAAAAGCTTTTAACTTTGCTAAGTCTTTTTTAAGAGTTGAATCTAACTCACCTAGTTCACATACCCAATATTTTATACATTGATAAACTTTATCCTTATCACTTGGGTCTAGCTCTAGTCCTGTTTTAACATACATAGGTATTAGCTTTCTTATTAATCTTGTTTTACCTATACCTTGCTTTCCTTGTAATGTTAATATTCCTTCTATGTTAGTATTTCCATCATTAAATACAATGTTAGCTGTGTTTAATAACCACTTTCTTATTAATAACTTTTTTAACTCTTGGTCATAATCCCTTCTAGTTATAAGTGCATCACATAACATTTGTATGTATTTGCTTTCTCCATCAAATTCCATATAGCAATTTCTTAGATAATCTACTACTGGATTGTATGAATTGTTGTAAGCTATACGATGTATGAAAGATTGTATTGTATTTAGACTTAGAGAAAATCCATATTTATTGCAAAGTGAATGTATATCTACTAACTGACTTTCTATATTAGCTCCTTCTAATCCAGTTATTTCAATATCTTTAACTATTTCGTTGTAAACTACATTTATATTATTATGTTTTAATAGTACATCTAAGTTGTCCCATATTTTTTGAGGTCTATTTTTAGAATCTAAATAAGGAAAGTTTATATGATAGTTTTGACTTATTTCTTTTTCTTGCTTACAGCTTAGTTCAAATGCTTTGTCTAAGTTTTTTTCTTTTATAGCTTCTTTTACTTGCTTGTTGTAATATTCGTTTATTTTAGTTTTGTTTACTGAATTTAGTCTGATAGTTCTTTTTGTAGGTAATGTTAGTGGTCTGTTTAATATTTGGTAGGCTTTTTTTAAAGCTTCTATAAAGTTTATTTGTTCTACTCTTTTTATAAAATCAATTATATCTCCACCTACCCCACATCCAAAGCATTTGTAAAAAGCTCCATTTCCTTTGTCTGCTATTTGAAGGCTTGGTGATTTGTCGTTGTGAAATGGACATTTCATTTTATTTTTTCTTAATTGGCTTGGATAGTAGTAGTTTATTACTGTTTCTAAATCTCTAATATTTTTTATTTCCTCTATATATTGTTTATACATTTTATCCCCCCTTATTCTTTTATATTGTTATATCTTTTACTTCTATATCTAAGGCTTTAGCTATTTTGTAGATTGTTTCTATTCTTGGTGTTCCTGTTTGGTTTATTAGTCTTGATACTGTTGATTTTCCTAGGTTGCTTTTGTTTGCTAGTTTTGTTATTGAGTAGCCTTTTTTTAGCATGTGTAGTTTTATTAGTTTTGTGTTGGGTTTATAGTTCATCATTTCCTCCTATTTTGTTTCGTTTTGTCTTATGAGGTCATGATAGCACTTGTGGATGTAAATTTTCAAATAAAGTATTTGAGAAAAATATTTGAAGAAATTATTTTACTAATTTTAAATTTAAATTGAGAGTAAAATAACCTAAAAGATATTAGCTAATTGCTAATATCTTTTAGGCTATTTAATGTTGGAGATGAGAGTAGTCTAGTGTGCTATTTTTAATAGTTTTTTCATTCTTATATAATATAGTATTTACAATATATATAGCTAAATTTATTATTTAAACTAACCATATTTTTATAATATTAAATTTTAGTTGTGTTATTTCGTTCTAAACTTATTTAAATCCATTTTAAAAATTCTAGGTATAAAATTACCCTGCTAATCTATTCCAAACCTCCTTTAATCTAAAATACAAGGTCATAACTATTTATAAGACTTTATATTTTAGATAAATAAAAAATAAGCTCAAATAGTTTAACTATCTAAACTTCTTAAAATCTAGAATTTTATACTTTCCTAAATGCAATATATTGATGTTCACTTGTCTAGTAAGTATTAATAATCGCAAATAAGTCTCTCCCCTATTTCATTCAATTAATAAATGTTTACTCTTATATATAAATAGATTTCTGGAGTACTACATATAAAACAACATAACTACTCTAAATAAGAATAGTAATTTCAATACTATAACTAAATTAGCAATAGATTCGTCGTTTTGAAACTATTTGTGTGTTTTGTAAAACTTCTATTGTAAAAAGAAATAATTATATTAATATTACATACATGCCATATTGCTTAGCTCAATATATTCTAGTTTATATCAGTCGTATTTTTCCTTAATTTGATGTATAATACAATCGACAATAAAAAGGGGGTATCCTATGAGTAATAATACAAAACTACAATATATACTAAGTGAATCTGAGTCAGAACTTCATAAAAATATAGGTCTTTATAAAAGCATTTATAAGTTCTATAATGATCAAAATCTATCAGTTCATGAAATTGATCTACTAATTATTAACACGGAAAATAATTTATATAAAAAAAATAATAATATTTGTATTTTTTCTAACTTTTTCACCGCTATAATGCTATCAATTATTACCGCTATTGTAACTAACAGTTTTGCTATATATTTTAATAATAAAAATCTACCTAATATATTTGTAGGTAATAGTTTTTTAATCTTCTTTTTAATGCTTTCTTTTATTCTATTTTTATTTATAAAGCAAGCATCTAAAGACTATCAAGAATCTCATTCAGATAAAATTATTTATGCTATAGAGCTAAAAGCTCTCAATGATTTAAAAGTTAATACTCAGTAGGCTATACTATAATATAAAATCATTAAAAATGATTATAAAATTATTTAAATAAAAAAGACATACTGAATTCAGTATATCTTTTTTATTTAATTCTATTCAATTATATAGCCTTTTCGACTGAGTTTCACAGTCTCATCAGTAGATTAAATCTATAAGGCTGAGATGGCGTCTTAGCACTTTGTATTGTTATTATAATTCCTATAACAGAGTATATCCAAAATCCAGTTTCAAGTAAGTTGTCATACATCGGCATCACTCCTTTTAAAATAAAACATCTTATAAGTTTTAATATCATAAGAATCCAGCCTGTCATCATCAGCATTAAGAATGCCAACCTCAATGGACACTCGGTTAAAAGTGTTTCGACTATATTAATTATAATATGTACCTTTTTATTTGTCCACAATACGCTATTCAATCTATAGTCATAAATAAAATATAAGAATGTACATCATTATAATTATATAGAATACTTTAGATAGTAAAACTAACTTACACATATTGGTATTAGTTGCTTTTTCTGTTTATCATTTTTGAATTAAATATTCATTTTGTAAATTGCTTATGTAATACATAAAAAAATGCAATCTTATATGCGAAGAATACACCCTTTTTCAATAAAATATTCGTCTAAAGGTTGAAGAGCTTTCATATCTTCTAGTAGATATGAAAATGATAAGCTAATTAGAAAACAATTCTATGGAAAGACTCAAAAAGAGGTTAAATCCAAACCTGAAGAATGTAAAAAACAACTTAGTCTAGGCGCTTTACCTAGCGATGATAAATTAACTTTGAACAATGGTATTGTATTTTGATATTTGATTACAGAATAAAAGATTTAAAACCTAAATCATTTAAAAAATATGAAGTTATATATAGAAATTATATAAAAGATACTAAATTAGGAAGGCTTAAATTAAAGGACTTAAGGGCTACTCATTTGCAAAAGTACTATAATTACTTAATAGACAATAATAAAAATCCTACATCTACTATTAAAAGTTTAAATACTAGACTTAAACCCTGCTTGGCCGAAGCTGAAAAACAAGAATATACTCAAAAAAATTATTATAAATTAGTTACATTACCTAAAGATAATACTACTCGAGAAATAAAAATGTTAACTCCAAAGCAACAAAAAAGTCTTATAGCTGCTTTAGTTGGCCATGAATTAGAAATATTATTCTTAACTGCTTTTAGACTTGGTGAAATATTAGGGTGATATAGATTTTAATACTGGTAATCTAACTATCAATAGAACATTACAAAGTGTTACTGAAATAGATAGAAACGGTAATAGAGAATCAAAAGTAATTGAGTAAATGCCAAAGACTAAAAATTCAATAAGAACTATTCTAATCCCTAAAAATATATTAATTAAACTTAAGGAGCATAAAGTCCAACAATCTAAAAATAAATTACAACTTGGCGAGTTATATGCCAATAACGATTATATATTCTGTGATAACTTAGGCTATCCTTTGGATGATAAAAGACCTACCCGTAACTTAAAGAGTATATTAACTAAGTTGAATATCGAACCTTTAAAGTTTCATAGATTAAGACATACTTATGCTACTAGATTATTTGAAGCTAATGTCCCACCTAAGACTGTTCAGGTGCTTATTGGACATTATGATATTAGTATAACTATGGATATATATACTCATGTTATGGAAAATACTAAATTGGAAGCTGTTGATAAATTAAATGATATATTTAATTTATAACCCAAGTATATAATTTAATAAAAAAGGAATCCTATCATTTACAATAGATTCCTTTTAATTTCCTATTTTGAATTTTTATCTACATCACCTATTCTTCTAGCATTAACCTCAGCGTCCTCTGGTCTAAGAAGATATATTGTTAACTTGCATATAAATAAATAATATCCATATGCATTCAAAGATTTAAATTTAGTTACTTTATTATCTTCAATACTTTTAACTATAAGCTCCCGTTTATATGTATTTGCGAGACTAAAATCAACAACTGAATCATCTAAATTATTATCTGGCAAATATAAATATCCATATGCTCTGTTAGATATTACAGATTGTCTATCTTTTTTTAAGTTGTGTATAGGTATAAATGGTGCTATCAATATATTTTCATCTCTGTCACAGTCACATGTATTATTTAAAATTAAACCTCTACCTCTATAAACCTGAAGCTTTCCAGTATCTTTATTTACATTATAAAATGGGATGTTATCTAATATATCTCCTTGCGTAAGTATTTCAAAGTTATTATCCATAGTAGTATGAAATTTTTTATTACCTGTTCTAAATTGCTCAAGAGCAGACTTTATACCTTCTTTTGTATAGGGACTTATACTCGGTATAACCTCACTTGTAAAATCAATAAATTCTTGTATCATAATTTTTAGAAAAGTTGTATATCCGTATCTTCAAATAAATTATTTACTATGCTATTATACTCTTCCTGTCCCGCTTTAGATAAATAGGTCATTTCCCCAAATAAGTTTGTTATATCACTAATGCTTTTATCATATGAATTTTTTAAAATATATCTTTGATTTTGATCATCATATATACCAAATTTTTCATCACTGATGCTTGTGCTTTCTTGCAAGTTTGTTTTTTTGAAGTTGTTTCTATTATAAGAAAAATGCTTATTAGAACCTAACGAATATTCACTACATTGATAATATCTACTACTATTTGGCATCATTGATGTATCAATAGATACTACTGATACCATAGAAGCTATTAAACCTGCTGTAACTATTGGTTTATTTAAATAATTATTCACTTAATATCAACTCCTTCTTTTCTATTATATTATTAATATTTTGATTTATATTATATTTTATGCTTTTTATTATGTGATCAATTGTATCTTTTGTACATATATGATCTTCATTATGATTATATCCATACTTGTCATTCATATCTATATCTATAGACATATAATGACTAATCTCCTTTACATCTGGTTTAACCTTATTCTCACTTATAACTCCCTCAAATGTTCTTATATTATATATATTAAAGTTTAAATAATATGTGTCATCTAATAAATATGCCATTTTTTCAGACATATTGTATAATTTATTATTACTTTTAACATTTAAAAAATTATTGCTTAAAAAACCTATCGGGTCTTCTATGTCATCTATAATTACCCTTGATATTATACCTGAAAATAAGAATTTACCATCCGAATACTTAGAGAATACGTCAATTAATTTACTTATTCTCTCTTTAATATAATCAAAACACCTATCTATATCTCGATTATAAATATCATCAAATTCTATATTTAAATTAATATTTATAGAAGATATACTAAGTTCACTATGCCCATTTTGAGATTTAGCTATAATTCTAGGTATTTCCTCTGGTGCATCATCTGGTATAGGAATTATATTAAATGGCGTGATAAAATATTCCTTTAGTTCTTGTTCTATATCATAGGCAAACCTTCTTATATTGTCTACCTTAGGCATATATAAATTAAATCCTATATTATCAATTTTCATAATTAACCTCCTGTATAACTTCCGTTTACTATACCTTAATTATAACATTTAAAAAGTCTATATTCTACATATTTATATTCTACATAGTATTATATCCATATTTAATACCTTCAAAGCATTTTCTATATGGTTTATTTACATAGTTAGTTTATATGTTGTTTTCCTTGTTGATAAATTATATGAATTTAATTTATAATAAGTTAAGTTGATCATATATATCTAATAATTTTATAGACTTCACATTAATTTTATATTTTTTATTACTATGGTTGTGTTACTATTGTGTTTTTTTATAATAAAAAAGGAATTGCTTAATTTTTTAAATTAAGCAATTCCAATCTGTATAGCTTTTACAAAGCATTTATTGGTGGAGACGAGGGGAGTCGAACCCCTGTCCGCAAGTCTTTTCCTCGCTGCATCTACGTGTGTAGCCATCTGATTTAAATCTCGTCGCACACATCGCCCAGTGGCAAGCTATGTGATTGACCAGTCCCGATTAGTCCACTCTCGGTCGAGACACCCCGAAAGTAGTTCCCTGCATAGATGACATCCAGGCCTAGCCGGCAGGAGGGCTTAGGCGGGACGAGCAGTCATTAAGCTGCTAAAGCGTAATTATCGTTTGCGTTTATTTTAAATTCCCCAGTTTTTACGTGACCCAGAGTAACACGACACGCAGCCTCAAGTTCCAAACCCACGTCGAAACCATTACGCCCCCGTGGTAGTTTTATAGTCCTTAAGACTTTTTCGCAAACTTTTTTTCACCATTTATTATTAAGTTGTTATCTATATAATAAAACTTTTTAAAAACAAAAGCAATATTATCTCATTGGAATTAATACTAGTATCTACCAGATAATTCTCTTTCAATACGTCTATTAGCATCTTTTTTAGCTAAGTCTTGACGTTTATCATATAATTTCTTACCTTTTGCTAAAGCAAGCTCTACTTTTACTTTACCATTTTTAAGATAAACACTTAAAGGAATTAAAGAATATCCTTTTATAGTAGTAGCCCCTATAAGCTTTCTAATTTCATGCTTATGAAGTAATAATTTTCTAACTCTAAGAGGATCAACATTAAAAATGTTACCTTGCTCGTATGGACTTATATGAACTTGTTTTAAAAATACTTCTGAATTATCAACAGAAGCATAACCATCAGTCAAGTTAAGCTTTCCTTGTCTAATAGACTTAACCTCAGTACCTTTTAACTCGATACCACACTCATAAGTCTCTTCTATAAAATACTCATGTCTAGCTTTTCTATTAGTAGCTAAAACCTTAACACCTGCCATACAATTCACCTCTTATCTTTATCCTTCATTAATCACCTTAAAATATACCATATATAACCATACTAGTCAATACTTACAAAATACTAGTAAAATCATATATATAACTATATTTAATACTATTATATGTAATAACTTCAATATCTATTACACATAATCAATATATTATTATATTAATACCCAAATAAACTCTTTAACAACATATAACTTAAATATTATTGAAAAATAATTTTTTAATAATTTAAATTTCTTATATTTTAAAATCTTTTTTATAAATCTTTTGCTCTTTATCGTCTCTTTTTCCTTAAAGTTAAGTTACAAAAAACGAGGGTTTGATTAGTTGTTGACGAAACACTTAAAGACCGCTCTTTTTAGGTCTTTGTGTGAAGGAAACAACTAATCAACCCCCGCCATCAGTAACTAACTACTCATCTATATCATTTTCAACTTTACCTAATAATGCAAAGTCAATTTCTTTAAAGTCAACATTAACCTTATCAACTCTTATCTTAACAACATCACCGATTTTATACATTTTCTTAGTTCTCTCACCTAAAATAGTAAAAGTATTTTCATCAAATATATAATAATCATCACTCATATCAGCAAGTCTAACTAAACCTTCAACAGTATTATCAAGCTCTATAAACATACCAAAAGAAGTTACACTAGAAACTATACCGATAAACTCTTCTCCAACCTTATCTTCCATATATCTAGCTTTATAAATATCCTTAACATCTCTTTCAGCAAGTTCAGCTTCTCTTTCTCTTTCAGAAGATTGAGTTGAAGCATAATCAACTATTTGAGTTAATTGATCTTGTCTTTTTTGACTTATCTTTCCATTTAAGAACTCTTTTATAATTCTATGGATTTGTAAGTCTGGATATCTTCTTATTGGAGAAGTAAAGTGAGAGTAATATTGTGCAGCTAATCCAAAGTGACCTATACACTCTGGAGAATATCTAGCTTGTTTTAAAGAACGTAGCATAATAGTACTTATAGCCTTCTCCTCAGTAGTTCCATGTATATTTTCTATAATCTTTTGTAATTCCTTAGGATGAACACTTTCTAAGTCACCTTTTATAACATATCCAAAAGTAGATATAAACTTATTTAAAGTTTCTATCTTTTCATGCGCTGGGGTTTCATGGATTCTGTAAACAAAAGGCATGTTTAACCAGAAGAAGTGCTCTGCAACAGTTTCATTTGTAACTAACATGAACTCTTCTATTATTCTATTTGATATTCTTCTTTCATATTGTTTTATATCTACAACATCCCCATCACCATTTAAAATTATCTTAGCTTCTGGGAAATCAAAATCTATTGCTCCACGCTTTTCTCTTCTTTGCATTAATATTCTTGCTAACTTTTCAGCATTATAAAAATCATCTACAAGCTTAGCAAATGTTTTTTTAAGCTTTTCATCATCTTTTTCAAGAATATCAGAAACCTCTGTATAAGTCATTCTAGCTTTAGAGTTTATAATAGTTTCTTTTATATCGTGTTTAACAACCTCACCTTTACTGTTTATTTCCATAAACACAGATAATGTAAGCTTATCTTCAAAAGGATTTAAACTACATACTCCATTAGATAAAGTCTTAGGTAACATAGGTATAACCTTATCAACTAAATACACAGAAGTAGCTCTTTTTAAAGCTTCTTTATCTAATTTACTTTTTTCTTTTACATAATGAGTAACATCAGCTATATGAACTCCTAGCTTGTAGTTTCCATTATCTAAAACTTCTATAGATACAGCGTCATCTAAGTCTTTAGCATCTTCACCATCTATAGTAAATATATTCATATCTCTTATATCTAATCTTCTATCTATTTCTTCTTGTGGTATTTCAATAGCTACCTTCTCAGCTTCATCTAATACTTTCTTAGGAAACTCTTCAGGTAATCCATGCTCTCTTATTACAGAAGCAATCTCAACGTATCTCTCACCTTTTTGTCCTAATACTTCTATTATCTTACCTTCTGGCTTTCTATCTTCCATTGGCCACTTTGTTATTCTACAAACAACTTTGTCATTTGATTTTGCACCATTGAAAAACTTCTTAGGAACAAATATATCCTTATTAAATTTTTTATTATCAGGCACTACAAACCCGAAGTTTTTACTATCTTGGAAAGTTCCTACAACATCTGTTATAGCTCTTTCTATTACCTTAATTATTCTACCTTCTGCTCTTTTTTCGTCCGTTGCTGGTGTTGTTATTTCCGCTATTACTCTGTCATTATGCATTGCACCGTTTAAGCTATCAGCAGGTATAAATAAATCTTGAGTGTATTCTTCATCAGATTCTACAAATCCAAATCCTTTTTTATGAGATACTAATTTACCCACGAAAAGTCCCATCTTATTTGGAGATGTATACTTTCCTTTTTTAGTAAGTATCAAATACCCATCTTCTACCAATTCGTCTAAAAAATTATAAAACATTGGTATTTCTGTGTGATGTATATCAAATATCATTGCTAACTCTTCTTTTTTTAGAGGATTGTATGCTGCTTCTGATATAAGTCCCAACAATTTTTGTTTTAGCTCTTCACCCATTGTTTTTCCTCCTCATTTTTATATTTGTTATTTAATTTATTCTATGCGTTTAATAAATATTTTTCCCAATTTATTTATATAAATTACATATATATTAACTATTCCTAAATTATATCACTAATTGGTTTATTTTGTAATTTTTTGTTTTTTTAAATAAAAAACAATTACGATTTTCGTAATTGTCATCTTTTTAAACAAATTTAATTTTATTATTTAACTAAAAGTAAAGCTATTGCATTTAAGAAAAATAATACTGATGTTATTTTTGTAACTCTTGATAAAAAAGCTTCTTTTCCTTTTGGCTTAAAATAGCTTTGTGTTCCTTCTCCACCGAATTCAGTAGGTACAGCATTTTTGCTATCTTGAGGCATTATACTTATTACTAAAACGATAGATAAAACTATTTGTAATCCCATTAAAACATTAGCCATGGTTATCCTCCTACGTTTATAATCTCTAATTATAACATAATTTTAGTGTAGCACAATAAAATACTACATTCAAGTTGTTAAGCCTATCTTCTTTATATTATATACGTAATATTATCAAAATTTTTCAGTTTATAAAGTTATATATTAATTTTTTATCCTATAATGAATTATTTACATAAAGAAGTATTTTATTCTACTTAGTATAAAAATAAAGAGCCTTAGAAAAATCTAAGGCTCCTTTTATATAAAATAATTTATATTATTATTTTTTTAAGTTATAGAAAGATTTTAAACCACAGTATCTAGCAGGTTCACCTATCATTTCTTCTATTCTTAATAATTGGTTGTATTTAGCAACTCTATCAGTTCTTGATGGAGCACCAGTTTTTATTTGACCAGCATTTACTGCTACTGCTAAGTCAGCTATTGTAGTATCTTCAGTTTCTCCTGATCTATGAGATATAACAGCAGTGTATCCAGCTCTTTTTGCCATTTCTATAGCATCTAAAGTTTCAGTTAAAGTACCTATTTGGTTAACTTTTACTAATATAGAGTTAGCAACACCAGCTTCTATTCCTCTTTCTAATCTTTCAGTATTAGTAACAAATAAGTCGTCTCCAACTAATTGTAATTTGTTTCCTAATCTTTCAGTTAATACTTTCCATCCATCCCAGTCTTCTTCGTCTAATCCGTCTTCTATTGTTATTATTGGGAAGTTGTTAGCCCAATCTTCATATAATTCAACCATTTGCTCTGAAGTTAATTCTTTACCTTCTCCAGCTAAAACGTATTTTTTAGTTTCTTTGTTATACATTTCAGAAGCAGCAACGTCAAGTCCTAACATAACGTCTTTTCCTGGCTCATATCCAGCTTTTGATATAGCTTCAACTATTAATTCTAATGCAGCTCTGTTTGAATCTAAGTTTGGAGCAAATCCTCCCTCATCACCAACACCACAAGCTAATCCTTTTTCTCCTAAAACTTTCTTTAAAGAGTGGAATACTTCTGCACCCATTCTTAAAGCTTCTCTGAAAGATTTAGCTCCTACTGGTAATATCATAAATTCTTGAACGTCTACGTTGTTATCAGCATGTTCTCCACCGTTTAATATGTTCATCATTGGAACTGGTAATTGTTTAGCATTTACTCCACCTAAGTATTGGAATAAAGGTAGTCCAACTTCTTCAGCAGCAGCTCTAGCTACAGCCATAGAAACACCTAATATAGCATTAGCTCCTAATTTACCTTTGTTTTTAGTTCCATCTAATTCTATTAATAATCGATCTATTCCTGGTTGGTCAGTTGCATCCATACCTTCTAATTCAGGTGCTATTATTTCGTTTACATTATCAACTGCTTTTTCAACACCTTTTCCTAAAAATCTATCTTTATCTCCATCTCTTAACTCAACTGCTTCGAAAGCTCCTGTTGATGCTCCTGATGGAACTATAGCTCTACCAGTTGCTCCACTTTCTAATACTACTTCAACCTCTACAGTTGGGTTTCCTCTTGAATCTAATACTTCTCTAGCGTATACTAAATCGATTAATGACATAATTATGTCTCCTTTCAAGTTTACTATCAAATTTTTAAATTTATTTATATTATATTATATATTTTGGTAAATTATAGTTAATTTAGGCTAAATTTGCCGTATATAATTATTTTTCTATTAATGAAGTTCCAGTCATTTCTTCTGGTTTTTCTAAGTTCATTAAATCAAGTACTGTAGGTGCTATATCAGATAATCTTCCACCTTCTCTTAGTTTAACTGATTTATAATCATCACCTACTACTATAAATGGCACAGGGTTAGTTGAGTGAGCAGTTACAGTAGTTTTAGTTTCAGGGTCTTGCATAAGTTCTGCATTACCGTGGTCTGCAGTTATTAAAGAAACTCCACCTTTTTCTAATATTTTAGCTGTCACTTGACCAACACATTTATCTACTTCCTCTACAGCTTTAACTGCTGCTCCTATAACTCCAGTATGTCCTACCATATCAGGGTTAGCATAGTTAAGTACTATAAAGTCGTATTTATCTTCATCTATAGCTTTTAATATTTTTTCTGTTAATTCATCAGCACTCATTTCTGGTTGAAGGTCATATGTTGCAACTTTTGGAGATGGCACTAATAATCTATCTTCATCTTTATTTGGTTCTTCTACTCCACCATTAAAGAAGAAAGTAACATGAGCGTATTTTTCTGTTTCAGCAGCCCTTAATTGAGTTTTGCCCTTTTCAGCTAAATACTCTCCTAATGTATTTTTTAAACTTTGTGGTTTAAATGCTACATTGACATTTTTTATAGTTATGTCATATGTAGTTAAACAAACAAAGTAAGTTTTCATACAAGGCCTTTCAAATCCAGTAAAGTCATCACATACTAATGCTCTAGTTATTTGTCTTGCTCTATCTGGTCTAAAGTTTCCAAATACTATAGAATCATTTTCTTTTATAAGACCAACTGGCTTATCATTTTCAACTATTACAGTTGGTAATACGAATTCATCTGTTTTATCATCGGCATAAGCTTTTTCTATCGCTTCTTTTGCAGAAGTAGCAGTTTCGCCCTTACCGTCAACCATAGCTTCATAAGCTAATTGAATTCTTTCCCATCTTTTATCTCTATCCATAGCATAGTATCTTCCTGATACTGATGCAAATTTACCCACGCCTACTTCTTTCATGTATTTTTCTACATCTTCGATATAAGTTAAAGCACTTTTTGGTTCAGTGTCTCTACCATCTGTAAATGCATGAACATATACATTTTCAACACCATTTTCTTTAGCCATTTTTATTACAGCTTTTAAATGGTCTATGTGTGAGTGAACTCCACCATCAGATAATAATCCCATTAAATGAAGTGCATGTTCTTTTCCATTTTCCATAGCTTTTAGTAAGACTTCATTTTTAAAGAACTCACCATCTTCTATTGCTTTACTAACTCTAGTTAAATCTTGATATACTATTCTTCCTGCACCAATGTTAGTGTGTCCCACTTCTGAGTTACCCATTTGTCCATCTGGAAGACCTACATCAAGTCCACTAGCTTTTATTAAAGTATGAGGATAGTTTTCATGTAATTTATCTAAGTTAGGAGTCTTTGCACTTGCTACTGCATTTCCTACCTTTATATCACTACATCCAAAACCGTCCATTATTATTAATGCCACTGGTTTTTTCATGTTTTTCACTCCTTAGAAATTAACAAGCTCTACAAAGTCAGCAGGTTTTAAACTAGCTCCACCAACTAAAGCTCCATCTATATCAGTTTGATTCATTATTTCAGATACATTAGCAGGTTTAACACTTCCACCATATTGTATTCTTACTTCTTCAGATATTTCTTCTCCATATAATCCCTTAACTACATCTCTAACGTATGCTATTACATCGTTAGCTTGCTCAGCAGTTGCAGTTTTACCAGTTCCTATAGCCCATATTGGTTCATAAGCTATAACAACTTTTTTCATATCATCTTTAGATACGTTTTCTAAAGCTTTTTCAACTTGTACTTTACATACATCTTTAGTTTTATCAGCTTCTCTTTCTTCTAATGTTTCACCTATACATAATATTGGGTCTATTCCTGATTTTAAAGCTTTTAATACTTTTTTGTTTACTGTTTCATTAGTTTCATTAAAGTATTGTCTTCTTTCAGAATGTCCAAGTACTACATAATCTATGTTTAATTCATTTAACATAGGAGCAGATACTTCTCCTGTGAATGCTCCATTATCTTCATAGTGCATATTTTGAGCACCTATTTTTATATCAGTTCCTTTTGTAGCTTCTTTTAAATCCTTTAGTAAAGTAAAAGGTGCGCATATAACTGCTTCCACATCTGTATTATTTACTTTTCCTTTTATTTCATTAACAAATTCTACAGCTTCAGCTATAGTTTTGTGCATTTTCCAGTTTCCTGCTATTATAGGTTTTCTCATTTTGATTCCTCCATTACTATAAAATCTATATAGTACTTTTTTTAACTATGGTAGTGGTGGTAGTTTTATCACTACCATAGTCATATATTTTAAATTATTGGTAAATACTAATTTTTCTTATTTGTTATCTAAAGCTACTATACCTGGTAATTCTTTACCTTCTAAGAATTCAAGAGAAGCTCCTCCACCAGTTGAAACGTGAGTCATTTTATCTCCAAATCCTAATTGGTTAACAGCTGCAGCAGAGTCTCCTCCACCTATAACTGTTGTAGCATCAGTTAATGCTGCCATAGCTTTAGCAACAGCTAATGTTCCTTTTGCGAAGTTTTCAAATTCGAATACTCCCATTGGTCCATTCCATACTATTGTTTTAGAAGCTTTTACTGTATTTACATATTCTTCTATTGTTTTAGGTCCTATATCTAGTCCCATATATCCAGCTGGTATATTTGCATCTTCAGTTATAACTGGTTTAATATCAGCAAATTTATCAGCTACAGCATTGTCTATTGGTAATAATAATTTAACACCTTTAGCTTTTGCTTTTTCCATCATTTCTTTAGCATATTCAACTTTATCTTCTTCTACTAAAGAAGTTCCTATTTCATATCCTTGAGCTTTTAAGAATGTATAAGCCATTCCTCCACCTATTATTAGGTTGTCTACTTTTTCTAATAATTCATTTATAACAGCTATCTTATCAGAAACTTTAGCTCCACCTAATATAGCAGTAAAAGGTCTTACAGGATTAGCTACTGCTTCTCCTAAGAATTTTAATTCTTTTTGAATTAAGTATCCACAAGCTCTCTCAGCTAAAAATTCTCCAGCACCAACTGTTGAACAGTGAGCTCTATGTGCAGTTCCGAATGCATCATTTACGAATATTTCAGCTAAAGAAGCTAATTCTTTAGAAAAGTTTTCTTCATTTTTAGTTTCTTCTTTTCTATATCTAGTATTTTCAAGTAATACTACATCACCATTTTCCATTTTATCTACAGCAGCTTTTGCATTTTCTCCTACAACGTTTTCGTCAGCTGCAAATATAACTTCTTTACCTAACATTTCAGATAATCTTTTAGCTACTGGTGCTAAAGACAACTCTGGTTTAGCTTCTCCTTTAGGCTTTCCTAAGTGAGAACATAATATTACTTTTGCTCCGTTATCTACTAAGTATTTTATAGTAGGCATTGCCCCGTTTAATCTATTTTCATCAGTTATAACCCCATCTTTTAATGGTACGTTAAAGTCACATCTAACTAAAACTTTCTTACCACACACATCTATATCTTCTATTGTTTTCTTATTAAGCATTGACATAGTCATATCTCCTCTCAAAATAGTTCACACTATTTAGTATATCACATTTGTTGATTTTTGTATAAAAGTATATCACATTGATAGAGATTTGCTTCGCCTAAGCGACGTGTCGACGAAACATTTCATATCATCAATGACTTTATACGTTGCTAAAAAAGTCCGGAGCCCGTAGCGTTAAACTACAAACCCGGACTTTTTTGAAGCCTTTTACTTTTTATTTAAATTACTTAGCTAAATTAGCGAAGTATCCTAAAGTTCTTATTAATTGAGAAGTGTAAGACATTTCATTGTCATACCAAGAAGTAACTTTAACTAATTGTTTTCCATCTACTTCCATAACTCTTGTTTGAGTTGCATCAAATAATGATCCGTATTCTATTCCTATTATATCTGTAGATACTAATGGTTCTTCAGTGTATCCGAAAGATTCATTAGATGCTTCTTTCATTGCATCATTTATTTCTTCTACAGTTACATTTTTATCTAATGTACAAACTAATTCAGTTAAAGAACCAGTTACAACTGGAACTCTTTGAGCTCCTCCGTCTAATTTACCTTTTAATTCTGGTATAACTAAACCTATAGCTTTTGCAGCTCCTGTAGTGTTAGGAACTATATTAGCAGCAGCAGCTCTAGCTCTTCTTAAATCACCCTTAGCATGAGGACCATCTAAAGTATTTTGGTCATTAGTATATGCATGTATAGTAGTCATGAACCCTTTTTGTAATCCGAATTTATCATTTAAAGTTTTAGCCATTGGTGCTAAACAGTTAGTTGTACAAGAAGCCCCTGATATAACTGTTTCGCTACCATCTAATATATCATGGTTAACGTTAAATACTACTGTCTTTAAGTCTCCTTTTGCAGGTGCAGATATAACAACTTTCTTAGCACCAGCTTCTAAGTGAAGACCAGCTTTTTCTTGAGATGTGAAGAATCCAGTACACTCTAATACTATATCAACATTTAATTCTTTCCATGGTAAGTCTTGTGGGTTTCTTTCTGCAGTAACTTTTATTTCTTGACCGTTAACTACGAAAGCTCCTTCTTTAACTTCTATTTCACCGTTGAATCTTCCTTGAGCTGAATCGTATTTGAATAAGTGAGCTAATGTCTTAGCGTCTGTTAAGTCATTTATTGCTACTACTTCAAATTTATCAGTTTGCTCCATTAATCTTCTTAGAGCTAATCTACCTATTCTACCAAATCCATTTATTGCTACTTTAACCATTTTATTTGCCTCCCTAAAATAAATGTGTGTATATTTAGCTAGCTTTAGCTAGTTATTAACTAATTTATTTCTAATATTTTATAAGCACTTTCCTCATCTGTAACAATTACCATATTATCATTTACCTTTGAAATCGCAGTAACTGCTTCTGCTTTACTTGCTCCTGCAAATATAGCTATATTATTTTTTACAGATTTAAATGTTTCTAAATTAATTCCTACAGTATTTAATTCATATACTATTTCACCATCTTTATTAAAATAGTATCCAAAAGCCTCTCCAACTGCTCCCTTAGATAATATTTCTTCTACTTGTTTTTTTGGTAATTTTCTTCTTGTAGCCATTTCATCTGCTCTTCCGATTCCAAACACAAGTATGTCTGTATCTACTATGTAATTTAAAGTTTTCTTTATCTCTGGTTCCAAACTAAGCGTTTTCATAGCCTCTACACCTAGCTCATCTGGTATATGAAGTAACTTATAGTGTGCTCCTAATTTTTTACCTACAATTGCTACAATATTATTTGCTTGAGTTTCTACATCTTTTCCGACTCCTCCTCTAGCAGGAACTATAGTCGTTTGATTGTATTTTTTATCGCCTCTTAAACTATTTGCAAATTCTAACATGGTACTTCCACCAGTTATTGATACAATATTTGTATCCTTTAATATACTTAAAAAATACTCTGCACCTTGTTTTGCAACATCTTTTAGTAAGCTTTCATTTTTTTCATAGTTACCAGGAATTATTATAACTTTCTTTATTCCCAGCTTTTCTTTAACTCTATTTTGTAGCTTAGAAAGACCCATAACCTCATTCATAAGATCTTTTAATTGGTCTAAAAGCTCTAATCCTTCTTGCGTAACTGTCATTCCTGATACAGCTACGTTTATTAGATTTTGTTCTTTTAAAACTTCTGTTTCAGATCTTATTATTCTTTCGCTAATTTCTAGCATATTTGATAATGTACGTCTCCCTATTGGTTCAGTTAAAGATATTTGTCTTAAAATTAAATATCTTCTTTCCATAAGTTCTATTACTTGTGGAATTAATTTTTTTTGTATATTAATTAAATCATTCATTAAAATCTTGCTCCTTCAATATTAATTAATGTTAACGGGACATTTAGTGTCCCTTGTTTAATTTTTAGTCCCACAAGTTAATTTTATTTTATAGGAAATCCTTACTAATTTCAATAGTTTTTAAAATTTTTTTTATAATTTTATTATTAATATTCCCTTCTTTTACTAGATGAAGGTATCTGAAGCTCTTCCCTATACTTGGCTACAGTTCTTCTAGCCACTGAAATTCCACTATCTTTTAATATTTTAGATAATTGTTCATCACTTAAAGGTTTTTTCTTATTTTCCCCTTTTATTGTTTCCTTTATTATCTTTTTTATACTTGTACTAGAGGCCATCTCATTTGAAGTAGTTTCTATGGCGCTACTAAAGAAGTATTTAAATTCATATACTCCAAAAGGTGTTAACATATATTTACCGTTTACCCCTCTGCTTACTGTCGATTCATGACATTCTATCATGTATGCTATATCCTTTAACTTTAGTGGCTTTATAAATTGTGGTCCTTTATTAAAAAACTCTTCTTGGCATGAAACTATAGATTCTGCTATTTTAAGTATAGTATGATTTCTACTTTGTATATTTTTAGCTAAATTTGTTGCAGAATTTAGCTTTGATTTTATAAAATCTTTAGCTTCATTGTCTGTAGAAGAATTTTTCAAAACTTCTTTATAGAAGTTATTTATTTTTAGAACATACGAATCTCTTTCATTTATGTAAATAACAAATTCATTTTCTATTTTTTCAACTATAACATCTGGTTGCACGTATACCGTTTTTTCACTAGAACATAATCTACCTGGTTTTGGATCTAATTTTTTTATCTTATTAACTAAAGTTATACACTTGTCCATAGGCAACTTATGTTTTTTACTAATTTCCTTTATTTTGTTTGATGCTATTAAATATAAATCTTCCTTTATTATTTGTATTAAATCTTCATCATAAATCCCTTGATTTTTAATTTGTATTATTAAACATTCAACTAAATTTCTTGCTCCAACCCCTACAGGATCTAATTGCTGAATCTTTGTTAAACAATTTTCAAACGTAAATTTATCTATCCCTAAATCTCCTAATATATATTGCTCTTCTATTCTTAAATATCCATCTTCATCTAAACTATCTATTATATAATTGCAAATTTCTTTTTCTAATTCTGTAAGTTTATATAATCCAATTTGAAGATTTAAATATTCATATAAGTTAGTTTCTTCCCTAATAATGTTTTCTAAGTTTAAATCATTGTCTGGATTATAAGTTTTTTCTCCTTTATATCCATTATCAATATTATTTATATAAGCTTCCCAATTTATCTCTTCCTTACGCTCAATATCTAATAATGGATTTTCTTCTGATTCTTTTCTTATTTCTTCTTCTAATTCAACCTTACTCATATTAAGGATTGCTAAGGATTGTTTCAACTGAGTTGTCATAACTAGCTTTTGTGATTGAACTAATTCCAACCTATTATTAAAGTTCATAAATTTATTCACCTCGCTTTATATCTATTGTCATATACTAAAAAACCCTTTTGCATTAATATATTCTACCACTTGGTACAACACTTATGCAAAAGGGTTTTATCCAATCTTTTATTATTTATTCATTTTATCTAATATAGCTTTTAATTCATCTTCATTAAATAAATATTTTGTATTACAGAATTGACATCCTATTTCTGCTTGTTTATCTTCTTCTATTATTTCAGATAATTGTTCTTTTCCTATAGATATTAAAACACCTTCAACTCTTTCTTTAGAACATTCACATTCAAATCCTACTTCGCATTTATCTAGTATTTGAGGATTTAAACCTTTAAGTACTATTTCAAGTATATCTTCAGGAGTTTTTCCATCCTTTAGCATGTTAGTTATAGAATCTAATCCTTTAACATTTTCTTCTAATGTTGCTATAGTTTCTTCAACAGCATCTGGCATTAATTGAACTATAAATCCTCCAGCATGCTCTACTTCTTCTTCTTTAGTTAATACACCTAAAGCTACTACTGATGGAGTTTGCTCTGATACTGCAAAGTAATAAGTTAAATCTTGTGCTATTTCTCCACTAACTATAGGATATGATCCATTATATGGCTCTCTTAATCCTAAATCCTTAGTAACTCTAACTGTTCCTTCTGTACCAACAGCAGCTGCAACATTTAATTTTCCATTTGGATAATCTTCAACTACAACATTTGGATTGTCTACATATCCTTTTACCATTCCTTTAGAATTAGCTGTTGCTAATATGCTTCCTATAGGTCCTCCACCTTTTATTATAACTGTTATTTTATCTCCATCATTTTTCATCATAAGACCCATCATAGATGTAGCTGTTAGAGTTCTTCCTAATGCTGCAGTTGCAACTTTAGTAGTTTTATGCATTTCTCTAGCTGTTTCTACCATATTTTTAGTTGTCGCAACAAAAGCTCTTACTTGACCGTCTCCAGCTGTTGCTCTTATTACATAATCTTTCATACGTATTCCTCCAATCAATTTAAGCTAATTAATATCTATTTTTTGCAAACAAAGAATATTCTCTCTGATTCTTCATTTGGTTTGTTAAATGTAAAGTCTCCATATACTTTTATATTCCCAAATCCAGATTCTTGAAGCATCTCTATTATTTCTTCTTCTGTATAGGCTCTTTGTTGATGAACTTCTTCGAATTTATCATATCTTTCATCTTCACCCTTTATAAAGAATGCTAATTCCATTTCTAATAAATTCTCTTCATCATCAAAATAGTTTTGCCATAGATATGAAACATCTTCTCTATTTTCTCCATATATATTTCCACCTAATATATTGGCAAGTTTATAATATGAACTTATATCAAATATGAATATTCCATCATCTTTTAATAGTTCATAAGTTGTATCAAATACATTTTGTAAATCATCATCATAAGTTATATAGTTAAATCCATCGCAAGCACATAATACACAGTCAAGCCCTGTTATATCAAAGTCTAGCTCTGCTATGTCTTGTTGTAGTAAAACTAATTCTATTCCTTGCTTTTCAGCTTTTTCTTTAGCTACACTTAGCATTTCCTCTGATATATCTATACCTGCTATATCATATTCTTTTTTAGCTAAAGGTATAGTTATATTTCCTGTACCACATGCTAGTTCAAGTATATTTTTAACTTTAGCATCTTCATTTTTTATTATATCTTCTATATATTTAACCCATTTGTCATAATCAACATCGTTCATAAGTTCATCATAAACAAATGCAAAATCTTTATACTGATCCATCGCCTTCGTCCTTCTCTATTTTTTTCTTTTTCTTTTTACGGGACGTTAACATACCTCCAATACGCCCTGCTTCCTTGGCAGTTAATCCTCCCCAACCAAGCTCAGAAACCTTGTCCATTAAGCCAAGTTCTGATGCTATCTCATATTTCATTATATCATCATCTGTCAATATTCTTTTTTTCTTTCTAGAAGTTTTAGTTCTTGGTTTATTTATATCAATTTTTTTATCGTTCACAAAAATCACTCCTTCATTTTGTATTCTTATCATATAAGTAAAATTTATACAAAGTAAGGAGTGATTTAGTATTATAGTAAAGACTTTTTATATTTTAGTAGTTTTATATATATATCTAGTGCATTTCCTAAAATGCTTTCATCAAAATTAAAGTTTAAGCTATGAAGTCCATTTACAAATCCTTTTTCTTCATTTCTTGCACCTAACATAAAGAATAATCCTGGTATCACTTGTTGATAATATGAAAAATCTTCAGATATCATTATAGGTTCTAGTTTTATTAACTTATCTTGCCCTATAGCTTTTTCAAATTCTTCATATAAAGCTTCATTATTATTGACAGCTGGATAATCATCTCTTATTTCAACATCTATTTTACAGTTATATGCTACTTCATATCCTTTAGCAAGTTCTCTAATTCTTTCTTTAATAGTTTCATATACTTCTGGTTTAAAAGCTCTTATAGTTCCCTCTATTCTTATATTTTCAGCTATTATATTTCTTCTAGTACCTCCATGCATCTTACCTATTGTAAGTACTGCATTATCTAGGGGACTTATGTTTCTAGATACTATTGTTTGTAAACTTCCTATAAAGCTAGAAGCTAACACTATTCCATCTATACCATTTTGAGGCATAGCTCCATGACCACTTTTTGCTTTTATGTCTATATCTAATTCTCCAACTTGAGCTAAGAAATAATTAGGTCTTGTACCTACATAACCTTCAGGTATTTCTGGATATATGTGAAGCCCATAAATTTCATCTATATTATATTTTTCAACTATCCCTGCTTTTATTAAAGGCTTGGCTCCTCCTGGACCTTCTTCAGCAGGTTGGAATATAAATACTATATTATCTACTAAATTTTCTCTTTGTTCATTTAAGTAAGTTACAAGTCCTAATAAAACACTCATATGACCATCATGCCCACATAAATGCATAGCTGTATCTCCCATAGTAAGAGCATCCATATCAGATCTAAATGCTATAGTTTTTGAAGGATTTTTACCTTTTATTATACCTACTACTGCTGTATCTAAATATTCCTCAAATTCAACACCTATATTTTTTAAATAGTTTTTTATATAATTACTAGTCTTAAATTCTTGGTTTCCAATTTCAGCTAGTACATGTAATTCTTTTCTATTATTTTTCATTGATTCTTTTATATTACATATATTGTTCATATAATTCTCCTTTACAACAATTTATCTTTTTTTAATTATACCCAATATATATTAGCTTTGTATTGCTATTAATGCTTAACTTTATTAAATTTATTGTTTTTAGTGCTATTTTTTTAATTATTATAAAAAAAGAGATTGGATATATCCAATCTCTTTTTATTATCTATCTTCGTTAGTAACATTAAATACGTAAGGTACGTTTCTATAGTAATCTCCGTAATTTAATCCGTATCCAACAACAAATTTGTCTTCTATTTCAAATCCACAGTAGTTAGGTACTAATTCTACCTTTCTTCTACTTGGCTTATCTAAAAGTACACAACATTTTATACTAGCAGGGTTTTTAGTTTTTAAGTGACCCATAACAAAATTCATAGTAAGAGCTGTATCAGTTATATCATCTACAACTAAAACATCATATCCTTCTATATCATCACTTATATCTGCTACCATATTAACTTTACCAGTACTGCTTTCTTCATGACCATAACTTGAAGTAGTCATAAATCCTATCTTAACAGGTACTGTTATGTGTCTTACTAAATCTGCACAGAATATAAAACTCCCTTTTAATAAAGATATAACCATTAGTTTTTTACCTTCATAATCTTTAGATATTTGTGCACCTAATTCTTTTAGTCTTTCTTGTATTTGTTCTTCTGAACATAATACTTCCCATTTCTTAGTTTCTATATCCATGTTACAACCTCCGGTATATAATATTATATCCATTTTATAGGAGTTTTCTTAATTTTGCAACGTATTCAACAAATATTAGTTAGCTTTATTCATATCATCCATTACATTTATTATAACCTTATCAGTTGTAGTCATTCCTTTATCACTTACTCTACCTAAGTTTTGTATACTTTGCTCTGCTCCAGTTCCAACTATTCCGTTCATTGGAGGTACTATACAATCTTGTTTAGCTATTATAGCACTTTGTAATGCTGCTGATGCTGCTGATGCAAGTTTTAAAGCACATCCTGCTTTAGCTCCATCACATATCATACCACTTAAGTTAGCAACCATGTTTTCTATTGCACCTTCTATTTGAGTTTCATTACATCCCATTAACCAAGCTAATCCTGCTGTAGCTCCTATACTTGCTGCTACTCCACATCCACATACTGCAGATAATCTTCCTGTATAGTTTTTAACGTATGCAGTTAATAAGTGAGATATTGCTAATGATCTAGCTAATTTTTCTTCTGTTTGAGGGAACTTATCATTGTATGCAACTATTGGAAGTATAGCTGTTATACCATGGTTACCACTTCCATTTGAACTCATAACTGGTAGTTTTACCCCTGCCATTCTAGCATCTGATGCTGCAGCAGTTATCATCATTGTGTAGTTCATTAAGTCATCACCTAATAATCCTGACTCTATAGATTTTTTGATTCCGTAACCTACACCTACTCCAACTTTTTCATTTAATCCGTACTTAGCTATCTCTTCATTCATAGTTATTCCGTCTAATAAGAATTTTATTTCTTCGAAATCTACAGTTTCCATAGCTTCTACTATCTCTTTTATAGTTATAGTATCTAATATATTTTCTTTAGGCTCAGTTGATGTTGCAGCAACTTCAACTACTTCTTCGTTTACTAAAACATCTTCATTTTTTTGTACAAATACTATATTGTCATGTTTAGTTCTTATAACAACCTTAGCAGTATTATTCTTTCCTTCTAATTCAACTTCTATATAAACTTTTTCAGTTGTATCTATTGGTGATATGTTTATATCATTGTTATCCATGAAATTTTCTGCAACTTTAACATCATCTTTAGTTAATGTTTCTAATACTCTTAATCCATTTTCTGATTTTCCACCTATAAGACCCATAGCAGCAGATATTTTTAATCCTAATCTATCAGTACCTGGTATACCTACACACATACCATTTTTATATACATTTGGGCTAAGTTTTATTGTGCATTTTACAACATCTTCTCCTAATGTTTCTTTAGCTTTTGCACATGCTAATGCTACTGCAACTGGTTCTGTACATCCTAATGCTGGTTTAACCTCAGCTTTTAATATATTAACTAATTTAGTTTGTAAATTTTTCATTTTTGATCTCCTCCTAGATAGCTATAAAATATTTATGTATTTTATTAAAAGCAAGAACCATGCCAAATGAAAATGTTTTTTCAAAGCTTGGAATCACTATATTTAAAATTAAATTTCGACACTTTTTTGTCATTTAATCTCATTTAGAAAAAAAATAGTCTCAAAATGATACTTAATATCATTTTGAGACTATTTTATATTTATCTATTTTCCTATATAATGTAGCTCTAGATATCCCTAAAGCTTTTGCTGCTAAATCTTTATCTTTCTTATAATTTTTATACTTTTCTAAAGCCTTTATTATTTCATTTTTTTCTAACTCATCTAATGTGATAATTTGTTCAGTTGTATTTAAAGTTAATTCATTATTTGAATGACCATATTTTATTCTATTTGGTATATTATCAAGATTTATTGTAATACCTTCACACCTATTAACACTATACTCTATAACATTTTGTAACTCTCTAATGTTACCTGGCCAACTATAATCACAAAGATATTCCATCGCCTGAATATCTATACCTTCTACATTTTTACTTAACTTATTTGAGTATTCTCTTATCATATATTCTATAAGAAGATGTATATCATTTTTTCTTTGTCTTAAGGTTGGCAAAACTACAGGTATTACATTTAATCTATAATATAAATCTTCTCTAAATGTTCCTTTTTTAACCATATCCTCTAAATCCTTATTAGTTGCTGCAATTATTCTAACATCTATAGTTACATTATGTTTAGCACCTATCTTGTCCACTTCTTTTTCTTGCAATACTCTAAGTAATTTAGCTTGTAGATGTAAACTCATATCTCCTATTTCATCTAAAAATATAGTTCCTTTATCAGCTAATTCAAATTTACCTAAACTTCCACCTTTTTTAGCTCCAGTAAATGCTCCTTCTTCATACCCAAATAGTTCACTTTCAAGTAAATTATCAGGAATTGCTGCACAGTTTATTGCTATAAAAGGGTTTCCCGATCTATAACTATGATTGTGTATAGCTCTTGCAAATAGTTCTTTACCTGTACCACTTTCTCCTGTTATTAAAACTGTAGAACTTGTTTTTGATGCCATTAAAGCTTCTTCTTTAGCCTTATTTATTGCATAACTATTTCCAATTATATTATCTAAAAATATTCTATGGTCGTTACTCATTTTATTATAGTTTTTTATAGCATCTACCCTGTCTATAAAGTCTAGGACATATCCTTTAAGTTCATAATTTAATATTATAGGCTTTATATTATAAATCCCCTTAAATTCTTTACTATCTCCTCTATAAATAAAGTTATAAGTTTTATCATTATTTATACTATTAAAGTTATTAAGTTTTATAAATTTTAATACATCTCCTATAGAGCTACCTATTATATCACTTTTTATATCAAATACTTCTTTAAACTTTAAATTATATTTTTCTATATTAGCATTTACATCTAAAGATACTACCGCCTTATCCATATTATCTAATAAGGTTTCTAGTTTTTTCTTTTCTAACTCCACTTCATAAGTCTTTATTTCTGCTTTTAATTTACTAGATATTAAGTCTGCCATTTTATGTAGGAAATTCATTAAATCTTTTTTTCTAAATTTAATTACATCTGCTTGTTCTTTTGTAAATGCAATTAAACCTATTACTCCATAAGACTTATTATCATAAACTATAGGGCAACATACTTCAGCAAATTCTTTACATATTCCACTACTATAACATTCATTACATATTTTATTACTTTTAGGGTCTTCTATTATTAATTCTTTTTTGGTTGTTAATGAATACTTAAATGCTGAATATGCTCTTAACTGTTGACCTATTTTCTTAAAATATGTTCCTGTTCCTGCTATTCTTACTAAGTTTGAATCTACTATAGTTACATCAATTTCTAAAACAGATGATATGGCTTCTGCTATATTTTGTATATCTCTTTTTATAAAGTTTAAATTAATCATATTTTCCATCCCTTAGTCTATCTTTGTACATTAGTAATTTCATTTCATTAAGTGTTTTGTATATCTTATTTAAAGTATACTGTATTGATACTAATATTACAAATAACATAACTACAATTATCATACTATAATGTATTTTCATTAAATTTCCTCCTATAACAAAAGACCAGGTATAACCTAGTCTTTAATAATTTTTCTTCCTATATAAATATATTTATCACTATTTAAATTTTCTAAAACACCTTTAAAGTTTGAATGTTCAAGTTTTTTTACAATCTCTTTAGGAGAATAATATTTTATACGTTCTCCGAATAATCTATGCTTAATACATTTTAATTTTATCTTAAATTTTTCTAAGTTGGGATCTTGCAGTATAACTTCTCCATCTTGGTTTAAAACTCTATGGATTTCTTTTAAAGCTTTATTTTGATTATTAGTGTAGTTAAATTGACTTAATACAATCACTTTATCAAAGAACTGGTCTGAAAAAGGTAATAATTCTAAGCAGCCCTTAACTACGCTACAATTCTCATTGTGCACTAAAGAGTAGCATATATCATGATATGCACTATCTTCAAGTATAGTAACATGGACTCCCATCATCCTTAATCTCTTACCTAAGGTACCTATGTTTCCCACCAGAAGGATTTTTTCTCCTATAGTATATCTTATCGTGTTTAATATGTCTTCTTCGGCATCCTCTGCAGAGTAATTTGATTCGTAACTCCATTGTACTACGCTTTTCACAGTGCTCCCCCTTCTACTTTTCAGTGTTTGTTTTTTACATCATAGAATAGATTATAATAAATCACGAGCAACTATTCAATAACCATTTTTAAATAATTTTTTTAATATGGTTTTCCTAAACGTAATATATTTAGTTTATATTATTTTCATCTAATCTTTTTATTTTTGATATAGAAACTTCATAAGCAACTCTCTTTTCAACATCTCCATTATCAAGTTTCTTTTCATAATCTCTGCTTTGAACCCTACCCCACATTTGTATTCTATCTCCAACTTTTAAATTTTTGGCAAACTTAGCATTTCTTCCCCATACTATAGATGGTATATAGTCAGATTTGTTATATGGTCTATTTATGGCTACAAGTAAATCTGTTATTTCTCTTCCTAAAGGAGTTTTTCTGTAAATAGGATTTTTACATATATATCCATCTAAGAAAATACTATTTGGGTCTTTAGTATCTTCCTCTACAGCTTTTATTTCTCTAGCAAAAACAGTTAATACTAATTTATTTTTACTATCTATGTTTTTATTATATGATCTTAATTGACCAACTACATCAATTAAGTTATTTTCATTTAAATTGATTTCTTGTAATAACCTTTCTGATATAGTTATAGGCAAAATATCATATGTATCACTTAATCTATGTATCTTAATTTTTGTACTATAAAATTTTTCCCCAAATATTTCATGACTAAATGTTAATTCTTCTTCAAGTTCTCCTCTTAAATTTACTATGTTAGTATCTTCCTTTAAATTTATCATATTATTCCCCCCAAAATTGTTAATTACCATATTTTATCTTGAATCTATATAATAAATATATTTATATGTACTTAATTTTATTACTGCTTTGTAAAAAGAAAATACAACAAAACTCCTTTTATATGGCAAAAAATAAAAAATATACCGCATCTTAAAATACGGTACATTTTTTATTTTATCTAATTGTCTTATCTAAGCTCGTTTGCTAGTTAATGCTTTTTTTAACATAGTTATTGAAGTGTATGCTATTACAATTATAACTAACCATCTTAAGATTTCCATAGGCATTGATTTAACAAAGTAAACAGCTATTATTACCCCTATAACCCCACCTATAGATATAAGTAAAGAAGTTTTCTTAGCATATGCTTCTTCTTTTATGAACTTAACACTTGCTATTGGCATTAATAACGCACAAGATCCCATCATTATAGGGAATGCTACTTTAGGAGACATTCCTAAGAAATAAACCATAGCCATACATGGAGAATATAATCCAACTCCAGCAGTCATTAACGCTCCAAATATAAAGTTACCAACAATACCTATAACAAGCTTGTAGCCAGTTAATCCAGTATCATTTCCTCCTCCAGGCATTAATCCTAACTGAGCTAATAACATTAATATTGCTGTTACAGCTAATGCAAGTCCCATAACCATTTGTATTTTTCTTTCATCCATCTTAGCTATTATACCAGCTCCTATATAAGACCCTGCTACTGCAGCTGCTAGTAAACTTATTAAAGTTATTGCATCTACATCTATAACAGTAGTAAATATAAAAGCCTCAACAACAACTGGTATAGTATGACATACATTTAATGTTCCTGGTAATAGTCTATCATGTATATTTACTTTTAACACATTCATCATTGCCACTGTAGGCGCAAAAGAACCTATACCTAAGGCATCAAAAAAATCTGTTACAAATCCTGTTAAAAGAGCTTTCCATGCTGCTACGTTTTCAAACTTGTTTGATGCCTTAGCTTTTAATAAATCTCTAAAGAAATTAAAACTAAATAGAGATATAAAAGCTGCTAATAGAAATCTTACTAAATTTAACATCCTATAATTCCTCCTACTGATATTAATTAAAAATGTCTTGCACAATAAATATGATTAAATACTATAAAAGCATTTAATCATATTTATTATAAGTTAATTTTTAACACTATACTACTTTAATATGAATCCATATTTTACCGGGTCTTCATCGTCAATAACAAAATGGTTAAATCCTGTTATATATGCAGCTCCTGTTATCTCAGGTATTATAGCATCATAATCAGCTACTTTATCAGTTCCTACTACCCTTCCTTTAAATAGCGTTCCTAATATACTTTCATATACAAATAATTCGCCTTCTTTTAATTCCCCTTTTGCATGTAGTGTTGCAAGTTTTGCACTTGTTCCTGTTCCACATGGAGATCTATCCACTTGTCCTTGTCCAAATATAACTACATTTTTATAAGTAGCTTCTGGATGAGTTGGCTCATCATATATTTCAACTAAATCTACAGTTTTTATATGAGATAATTCTGGATGTTGTATTTCTATAGTTTCATTTATTATATCTCTCATTTTTAAACCTATTTCAGTTAATTTTTGAGCATTTTTAGGTTCAACTTTTAATCCTAATTCACTAGCTTTAACTATTGCAAAGAAACTTCCACCGAAAGATATGTCAAAAGTTACTGTTCCTATTTCAGGCATTTCTATTTGAACATCTCTTTTATATAAAAATGCTGGTACGTTTACTATAGAAACTCCTTTAACTTTTCCATTTTCTACTTTAGCTTCACCTTTTACTATACCTGCTGGAGTATCCATTACAACGTGAGTTACAGGCTCTTTCATTTCTACCATACCAGTTTCTACAGCAGCAGTTATAGCTCCTATTGAACCATGTCCACACATGTTTAGATATCCTCCACCATCCATGAAGATTATTCCAAAGTCTGCTTCTTCATGGCAAGGTTGAGTTATTATAGAACCAAACATATCATTATGTCCTCTTGGCTCTAACATTATAGCAGTTCTTAAATGGTCTAGATTGTTTTCTAAGTAAGCTTTTTTCTCAGCCATTGTTTTTCCTTTTATGTTAGGAATTCCACCTGTTACTATTCTTGTTGGTTCGCCCATTGTATGAGAATCTATCGCTTGTATGCTTCTTGAAAATTTCATTGTACAGCCCCCTATGTATTAATTTTTTTTTTCTTATTTTTCATTTTTAATTTTAGAAAAGCTAGTGCTTTTTTTGCATCTAACTCATTTACTGTGTTTTCGCCGACAACTTCAGTTTCTATCCCCTCATCTGATTTATTAAAATCTACTATTGTATCCATATATTTATTAGTAACAACAAACTTAGCTTGTGTTCCATTAAATGTAAGTCCAACTAGTGGGATATCTCTTTTTCCAATTTCCTCAATAGTATTAGCATAATCTACGTGTGAGTTTCCCCACCCATCACAAGAAATTATAACTCCATCAGCTCTCATAGCTTCTAGCCATGCAGCTGTTCTTTGTCCCACAAATTCTTTATCTTTATTATCTTGTGGTGTTCCTACTACTACTATTCCTAAAAGATCTATGTCTTTATCATTCCCTACAATATCTAAAAGTGGATCTCTAAAATGATGTAGAGATGTTTCTTTAGTTGATGGTCCTATTCCCATAATCTCACCTCATTAAGTCATAGCTCTCAAGGCACCATCTCTATATTCATTAGGTGATATTATCATTGGTACATTTTTTATATCTATTATTGATGTACCACTCTCAAAACCACTAGGTTCTTGAGAAAATAGCTGATTATCATACATTGCACCTTGTCCTGCAATTTGTTTTACTATGACAACTTTTTTAGCATTCGGTCTTATTCTGTCAAAATATTCACGAACTTGCGTAGCATCTCTTCCATCTTGTTGTTTTAAATCTTCTCTTATAGTTTGTATAAATTTATCACAAGCTCTAAAAGCTGCTAATGGAAGCTTTCTTTCGTATGGTAAACCGCCTTTAACAGTTACATCAAAATGTATTATATAATCGTTAACAGAAGGGGTTCCTGCTCGTCCAAATATCATCTGTTGTGATAATATTCCTTCAGAAGAACCAAATTCATGCATCTGTCTTCCATCTTCATCTACTCCTGTAAGCATTACATATACACCTGTCAAAGTATGTGTTATACCTTCTCCAAGTCTTCCTAAAACCTTGGTAGATATAGGGATTATGTCCATGATAGTATTAATTTTTCTATCATAATCTCCAGGTTTGATTATATCTACTTTTATATTTGTTATTAATTCTTCCTGTTTAAGAATTTCTTTTATGTAATTGTTATTTATAGATAGAGTACCTTTTTTAATTGAGATTTTATCATTGAATTCAACATTATTTATATGAAATGGTTTAATGACTAATCGTCTAAGTATTTTCTCTTCCACGTATATCACCTTTTATATAAGCCCTCCTCTAATTATAGAGAAGGGCTATGTTATCTATTATACTTGAGCTACGTACTCGTACGGTAATTGTACTATTTTACCAGCAGATGGTATTTTAACTAATTGCTCTAAAGTATCTCTTAATATATGTGTTTGCATTTCTACGTTATTTGGTTCACCAGCGTTAGCACCCATTGGAACTAATGGAGCAACTGCTCTTGGAGTTCCGTTTTGTCTAACTACTGGAGGAAGAGCTGCTATTATTATAGTTGGTATACCAGCTTCTTCTATTGCTCTCTGCACGATCACGGCAGTTCTATGGCAAGTACCTCAGCCAGCTGTTAGAACTACAGCGTCTACTCCCTCTTCTTTTAATCTTTTAGCTATAGCAGGACCAGTTTCTTCAGTGAATTTAGTTTGGTCTCCACCACCACCCATAAATCCTATATGAACTGGAGCTACAGATTTTATGAAACCTTCTTTAGCTAATTCATGTAATCTATCTATAGGGAACATACAGTTTATATCTTTGTTAACGTCAGCGTTATCGTATCCACCATGAGATACCATCATCTCATCAGTAGTTGCTGTATCTGGTATTTCTCTATAAGTAAAGTCACCTGCTAAGTTAAATCTCTTATCAGATTTTAAGTGTACACCTGCTGCTGTAGCTAAAGCTATAGTCATATCCTTTAATTCTTTAGTTACAGGAGTCCAAACTGGAGGAGGTGTTATCGGAACATATATTTCAGATTGAAGTCCTTTTATTGTTGTAAGGCTCATATTTTTCCTCTCCCTTCTATTTATCTAAATCCTCTTGGTTTATTTTTTTATTTCTTTCTATTATGTCAACATATTTTTGATTAGGTTCTGGACTTAATACTTCTGGATAACTTAACATAAATCCAACCTCAAGACCAAGCTTAAGTTCATAGTCAGTTATAAGCATTCTTTTCGGTATTTTAAATTGGCCTAATCTGCCTTTTAAGTCTATAGTGACCCCACCGTCAGTTATCTCTACTATTACTCCTTCATACATTCTTTCAGTTGATATATATTTTAATCTATCCATTTTCATTCATCCTTCCATAATCAATTAACGTCTTTTACTATTTAGCGTCTTTTTCGTATATATTTTTTCTTTTTTCACTCATTGGTAATATTTGCTCGTTTTCAACAAGATCTATTTTCTTACCAGTTTCTTTTTCTATTAATTCAACGTTGTTTAATTTAACGTTAGCATTCCATTTTCTTTCAGGAGCTTTAACTTCTTCTCCACCCATTACTGTTTTTAACATTGCTAAAGATCTTATTGCATCTTCTGGGCATAATGTATTGTTTGATAATATTTCATTTTCAATACCTTGTTTAGATTTATTGTTATCTATCATGTATTTCATGTATTCATTACCAACAACTAGAGCACCTTGAACAGCTGAGAAACTTACACCTACTACAGCTACTCCTCTTTTCCCTATTTGTTCTATGTGAGAAGCAAAGTCTATATGGTTGTTTCCGAATCCTTCAGTTGTTACTATAGCACCATCAACACCCATAGCCTCTATCATCATACCTAATCTCTTAGATACATAGAATTTCTCAGCATTAACTTGAGGAGATCCTACAAATATAACACCTACTAAATCTATTTCTTCATCATGCATAGCTTCTATTACTAATGGTTCTCTCCAATAATGTCTAGAGTTTTCTTTAGATGCAGGTCCTATACAAGTTAATGCATGTATACCACCATCTAATACTTCAAGTGGAGATAACACAACTGGTACGTTTCCTAAGTCAACGTTTGGCTTAGCTCCTAATGTTCCAACTGGCTCTACAGGTAATATTAAGTTATCATGCATTGCCCCTTGTCCCATTATCTCTTTAACTACAACAACTTTTTTCTTACCAGGTCTTCTATATTGAGTTAATTCTTCAGTATCAACTACTAAAGATTCATCAGCTTGTTTTAAAGCTTCTCTTATTTCTTGAGTTATATAATCAGATGCACAGTGAGCAGCTAAAGGTCCTGGTCTTTCCATGTTAGTTCCTGCTTTAACTGTTACTTGAGTTTTGATGAATATATCACCTTTATCAGGAGCACCTGGTCTTCCCCACATTATATTAGTTTCTAGTACACCTTCTGAAGAACCGAATTCACCTATTTGAACTCCATTCTCATCTGTACCAGTTACCATCATTATAACCCCATCTATCACTCTAGTTACACCTTCACCTATTTCTCCTTCTTCTTTAGCAGCTATAGGTTGAACGTCCATTATAGTTTCGCTATATTTGTTATATTCAGCTGGAGTTATTATTTCAAGTTTCATATCAACAACTAATTCTTCTGAATCTACAGCTTCCTTAGTTAACTCTTCTGGTTTTCTTAAATATAAAGTAGTTCCTTCTATTTTAGTTTCTTCAGCAAAAACTACTTTATCTATTTTAAAATGCTTTTTAGTTAAGCTTCTTACTGCTTTAGCTTCTTGAACAGGTTCAGCTTTAACTTCTACAGCTTCTACAGTTTCAGCTACAACTGGTGCTGCTTGTTGTGCTACACCCATACCTTGAGCTACTGATAGAGGTATTTCTAAGTTTATATCTCTACCTTCACCTATATGTATTTTTATAGTTTGTCCACTTGCTGCTACTGGAGCTACAGGTGCTACAGAAGCAACTGGTGCTACTTCCTTAACTTCTTCAACTTCAACTTCTTCTTTAGCTTCTTCAGCTACAACTATACCTTCTACACAATCAGGTGTTAATGGAGTTAAAGCATCAACAGTTTTAGTTAATTTAGCTCCTAAAACTTGTTCTATTTTTAAACAATCATCAGTTATTGTTAATAATCCTGAATCCTCTAAGTCAGCAAATATTGCTGGATCTTCTAAATTTGATGGTTCTAGCACAGTCCCTGCTTCAAATCTACAGCAACAAACCGCTGGATCTTTAGCATGAGCTTTAGCTGTTTCTACAGTTATTGACATTTCTAATACCTCCTAGCATTATTTTTTTCTTCTATATAATCTATGTCCCGAAGCTCTTAATACATGGTCTGTACTATGGTATACAGGCAAACCTAACCTAGGCGCCACTTGCATAACTGTGTTTGTTCAGTCTTCGCAGTTACCTATTAGTACAGCTTCAGCTCCTTGACTCTTTAACTTAAGAACTTTTTCTGCTTGACCTGGGCATATACCTGGTAAATCACATCTAAATCTACCATTTACCTCTGTCATTCTCTTACATTTTTCTTCAGCTACAACTTCAGCACCCATTAATGATGCTATTTGTTTTAGTCTGTCTTCTTGTGCTCCACATTCGCATGCTATTATTCCTAACTTTCTGCTTTCTTGTGGAAGTGGCATTGATACTAAAATTCCTCCTAGGGTCTTAGTGATAGGACTTTCCTCTTCACCATGTCTTCCTGTGAAAGGTCCTCCTAAAACTATTTCTCCATAAGGTTTTATAAATCCACCACATTTTTCTATATATGTTATTACAGGCATTCCTATTGGAACATCCATAAATACCTTGCCATGATTTTCTGCTCCTACAACTCTTCCTCCAACAGTTATATCCTTAGTTATAAAAGGTTTTCTTTCTTCTATTGCTTCTACTATACGCTTTATTGTTTCAACGTTAGAAACTACAGTTTTAGCTTCTATTGGAAGTTGTCCTGGTACAAGAGTTATTCCTAATAATTCTCTTATTATAACTCTTTCATCACCAGCTGGGTACATATCTGGTAAATATTTTAATTCTATATTTGGTTCATCCTTACAAGCTTTTCCTAAAGCTAATATTGCTTTTTTATACTTAGGCTTTACAGCTATATATGCTTTATCTGCTTTAGTTATATCAAGCATATACTTTAATCCTTTTACTATTATTTCAGGATTATTTTCCATAAGTTCTACATTGTGTCCAAGTACTGGTTCACATTCAGCTGCATTTGCTATTATGCAACCTCCTGTAAGATCTACATTAAGTTTTATATGTGTAGGAAAACCAGCTCCTCCTGCACCAACTATACCTGCTTCTTTTATGGCTTCAAGATTATTTTCAGTTTCTTTAATCTTTACAAATTCTTCTGGTTGATTTTCATCAGCTTCTATTAATATAGCAGAGTCTGTTATATCAACTACTTTACCATAAACACTAGAGTGTATGTTAGCACCTAATCCTTGAGGTTCAGCAACAAGTTGTCCTTTTTTAACTTCACTTCCTACCTCAACTATCGGTTTACACGGAGCCCCTACATGTTGTCTTAATTCTATCTTAAGCATCATGGATTCCACCCCCTGACTATTTTATTTAACACCTTTTTATATTAGCAATTACCATGCCAACTTTTTAAAATTATTTATTTTTTTGATAATGAATAATTTATTTGTTTATAAAATAACATTTTTCGACATATTTTTCACTTCTATGTTCATATAAAACATCTATTTCATCTTATTTATCATCAAAAAATTCCAATAAATTACGTTTTCCCATTCATACTGTCTAATTTCTGACACTTTTATAAAATTATTTGCAATAATATTTAGTTATTTTTATCACAGACCTCTATATAACTGTCCCTTAAGTTAACTTTAAATAATGTCAATTTTTCGTCTACTGTCTATTTTTAGACATATTTATGTTGTATTGTTCTATTTTATAATATAAAGTTGTTCTTGGTATATTTAATATTTTAGCAGCTTTAGCTTTGTTTCCATTTGCCATTTCCAATGCTTTTTTTATAGTTTTCGTCTCTAGTTTACTTATCGCTTGATTTAAATCCAGAGGATATTCTTCATTTATATTATTTTCATTGCTTGATTCTACAATGTACATAGGTATATCATCTTTCTCAATTATATCCCCTCTAGATAATACAACTATATTCTCTATAGTATTTTTTAACTCTCTTATATTACCTTTCCAACTATATCTTTGAAGGATGTCCATAGATTCTTTACTTATTTTTAATTTTTTTCTATTATTAGATTTGCAAATTTCTTCTATAAATTCATCTACTAATAATAAGATATCTTCTTTTCTTTCTCTTAGTGGAGGTAAATCTATTTCTACTACATTTAATCTATAGTATAAATCTTCTCTAAATTTACCATCTTCAACTAATTCTTGTAAGTTTTTATTCGTTGCAGATATAATTCTAGCATCTATTTTTATATTTTTTTCTCCACCAATTCTTCTAACTTCTTTTTCTTGTAATACTCTAAGTAGTTTAGCTTGCATACTTAATGGCAAATCTGCTATCTCATCTAAAAATACAGTACCATCTTTAGCAAGTTCAAATATCCCCATCTTACCTTTTTTATTAGCTCCAGTAAAAGCGCCAGCTTCATAACCAAAAAATTCACTTTCAAATAATTCTGATGGTATAGCACTACAGTTTACTGGTATAAATTGGCCTTTTCTTTCACTATAATCATGTATTGCTCTTGCAAAAACTTCTTTTCCTGTTCCACTTTCTCCATATATAAATATACTACTAGTTGTCTTTGATACCCTCTTTGCAACTTCTTTTGCTCTTTCTAACTTATAACTTCTTCCTAAAATATTATCAAAACTTCCTTTTGATAAATTTTTTACTTCATCTTCTAAATATTTTAATCTATCATTTGCTTTATCTAATTTTTGAGAAAGTTTCTTTGCTTCAGTTATATCAACTTCTGTACATACAACTCCTACAAATTCAGAGTTTATAAATATAGGATTTGCATCTACCAATCCGTAAACATCACTATCTTCAATTTTATATATACCACTTTCTCTAGTTTTAGTTTTTAAAACTTTAGATGATACAGTTCCTCTAAGATATTTTTCTATACTCTTACCAACTACACACTCGGATTTTATTTTATATCTATTTTCCATAAACTTATTCCAAAGAACTATTTTTCCATCTGTATTAATAGCACATATACCTTCTTTTATCTCACCTATAATATGCCTAACTGTTATTCCATAATCTTCTAGTTCCATATATAAAAAATCTCTTATATGTCTTTGATTAATTACTCCTATTAATTTTTTATTTTCTAAAACAGGTAATACACCTATATTATTTTTCATCATTATGTTTCTACACTCATCTAATTTTTCATTCATATCTACAAATATTAGATCTTTACTCATAATATTTTTAACTAATTCATTTTTATAATCTTTGTATTTTGCAGACGAATTACATATATCTGTTAAAGATATTATTCCTTTGATGCCCCCATTTCCATCATCAACCATAATCTCTCTTTCGTTTTCTTTTACAATCAAATCTATAGCTTGCCCTAAAGTAATATTCTCATCTACCAATACGAATTTCTTACTCATTACGTCTTTTACAATTTTGGTTTCTGGTACAGAAAACATCATAACCTCCCTAAAAACACTTATTTATAAAGTATATTATACTATATAGATGATATTAAAAAATATTTAAAACCCAAATTTTTACATTTATTTAAGTGTCTAAAAAATCCACATTATCCATGCTTAAAATAAAATTTTTTATTTCTAACTACTTTATTACAAATTTAATTTTTCAAAAAATTACTACTAAATTAATTTTATTAATTGGGAAAATTAATTGTAATACATTATAAAGGTGGTGTTTATATTGAATAATCTAAGAAGTGAATTTGGCGTATTAAAAGGTAAATCTGAAAATAATGAACAAAGAAGTGTAAAGTTAAATAGTACACATTTTAGAAGAGAAGCACATGGTATACAAGAGGGTATAAGAAAAGATAGAAAGATAAAAATCGATACAAAATTTAAATAAAATTTTAAAAATATGAATATAATTTTTATTACTGGTTAAATTAATATCAACGATAACAACACACTTGTTATCGTAAGACATCTAACATTTAAGGAGGAAATTTACTATGTCATCATCATCTAGAAAAGCCGTTCCAGAAGCTAGAGCAGCATTAAATCAAATGAAGTTAGAAATAGCTAATGAGTTAGGTTTATCAAACTATGATTCAATAGACAAAGGTAACTTAACTGCTAGACAAAATGGTTATGTAGGTGGATACATGACTAAAAAGCTAGTAGAAATGGCAGAAAGACAAATGTCTGGAAAGTAAGTAGTAAATTTGACATCAAGGAAAAAGGCTACCTTTATAGGTAGCCTTTTTGAATGATTGCACATAAAAGCCAATTATATACGCTTATGTAATTCTCAATTTTTACTTTTATTTTTATATGTTTTAGTTTAATATAATTATATAGAAACATTACACGGAGGATGATATTATGTTTGAAAACTCATCTGAAGAATTAGCTTACCATAAGTTATTAATTTTATATGTTTTACAAAAAATAAATATGGATTTAACTAATTCTCAAATTACTCAAGTTATTCTTGAGACAGAGGTAATGAATTATTTCTCATTACAACAATTTCTATCACAACTTATGGATTCTAACTTCTTAAAAATATATGAAGATTCAAATAAGGAGTATTATACTTTAACGCAAAAGGGTATCGAAGCTCTAGAATATTTTTTATCTAGAATTCCTACTCAAATTACGGAAAAGATAGATGAATACATTAAATTAAACAAAGAAAACTTATTAGCTGATACTCAAGTTAAATCTAGTTTTGTTAGACAAAGTGATAATGAATACATAGTAAATCTAAGAGTTATTGAAAATCAATCCAACCTAATAGATTTAAATTTAAACGTGTCTTCCGAAAAACAAGCTAAACTAATATGTGATAATTGGAAAAAGAACGCATCTTATATGTATGCTGAAGTAATAGACTTGCTTATTACAAGTAAAAAAGAGCCTACACAAATATAATAGTAGTAGGCTCTTTTCCTACCTTAATTTCATCAATTAATTTATTCTCATTGGTTTTATATACTTTTATGCTATTGTTAGTAGTATCTGTTACAAATAGATATTTGTTATCTTTAGATAACTCTAATCCCTGTGGATTTCCATCAATTTTTATACAGTTTACGTACTTATATGTATTATAATCTAAAATTCTTATAGCTTTATATCCTAAATCTGCTATATATATAAGTTCATTTTCATAGTCTATACAAATTTCAACAGGTATTAATAAGTCATCTATAATATCCACTATATTTAATTCATACTTATCTAAAACTACTATTTTACCTTCTAAAGTGGAAGTATATATTAAATCCTTTTTATTATCTATTCTTATATGCCATGCTTTACAATCTATATTTATCTTTTTTTCTATACACTTTTTTACTATATCTATACATAGTATAGAATCTATACATGGTACATATAATTTATTTGATTTATCATCAAACGCAAACCCATGAGGCATATTATCTACACTAATAACACCTATAGGTTCTAATGTATTTTTATTTAAAACGTATATACTATTAGAATCCTCATTTGCTATAAATAGCTCGTTTTCACAAAGAGATACTTGACTAAGATTTCCACCTATAGATACAGAATCTATAATCTTATCACTTTTCATATCAAAAACATATAATACTCCATCAAAAGAACTAGGTATATATATTATATCCTTTTCTCTATCTATACAAAAATGATGAGGATATATATCTGGCCCTAAGTTTATTTCTTTATCTAAACTAAGAGTTTTATAATCTATGACACTTATGCTTTGTGATAAATAATTAGATGTATATAGCTTCAAAATAAAACCTCCTTACTAATAAGTTGTACTACCATAGTATATTGCTTTAAATACTTGTCTTATTACTAATTTTGTTCTTGAAATACATTGTAATTCTTTGATATTATTTATTTAACACAACTTGGGAGGATATTATAATGAAAGTAAATTTTAAACCATCAGGGGTTTGTTGTAAAGAAATAGAATTTGATATTGATGAGAATAACATCGTGAAAAGTGTTAATTTTGTAGGTGGATGTCCTGGTAATTTAATAGGACTTAAACATTTAATTGAAGGAAGACCAGCAGATGAGATAGCTGAAAAATTAGCAGGAATACCTTGCGGAGGTAAATCTACATCTTGTCCTGATCAATTATCCAAGGCTTTACGCGAGCAATTATCTAAATAATAATAAAAGAGTTTGAAATTGAGGTATTAATTCATTTTCAAACTCTTTTTTGTTACATACTATTAATTATTGTTCTAATAGTTCCTATCATATATAAAGATCCCGCACTTATTATTACATCGTCTTCATTAGAATTATCTAAAGCGTAAATAACTGCATCTTTTATATTTGGTTTACAAATTACTTCTATATTAAATTTATTTATTTTTTCTTTAAGTTTATTAGCATCTATTGCTCTTGGATTATCTGGTATAGTTGTTATAACCTTATTAAATCTAGGTATTAATATCTCTAATACTGAATCTATATCTTTATCTTCAAGCATACCTATTACTAAAATTTTATTTTTACCTTCAAAATATTTATCTATAGATTTTGCTAAAGACATAGCTCCTTCTTCATTATGAGCTCCATCTATTATAAACATAGGGTTTTCTTTAATTTTCTCTATTCGTCCTGGCCACTTAGTTTCAATTAACCCTTTTCTTATACTTTCTTCTGATATATTAATATTTTCATTTTCTTTAATATAATCTATAACATTAAGAGCTAATACAGAATTTTTTATTTGGTGCTCTCCAATTAATTTTATCTCTAGACTTTCATACTTTCTTCCATTTACAACACAATCATATTTTTGATAATTAACATTTGACTCTTTTATATTTATATCATCAAAATTACATTCTATATATTTAGATTGTTTTTCACTACATATATCTTTTATAACTAATTTTGCCTCTTCCTTTTGTGTATATGATATAGTTGTACAATTTTCTTTTATAATTCCACCCTTTTCATAAGCTATTTTTCCTAGGGTGTCTCCTAAAATTCCTGTATGGTCTAAGCTTATCGATGCTATAACACTTACTAATGGTTTATCAATGACATTAGTAGCATCATATCTTCCTCCAAGCCCTACCTCTAAAGCTACAAAATCTACTTTTTCTTGATTATAGTAATAAAATGCCATTGCTGTTACTATTTCAAACTCAGTAGGATACGAATATCCTTCGCTGACCATAACTTCTATCTTTTCTTTTATTATTTTCACTATCTTAGCTACTTCATTTTCAGGGATATTTTCTCCATTAACTCTTATTCTTTCTGTAAAAGTTTCTAAAAATGGAGATGTATATAATCCAACCTTGTATCCACTTTCTTTTAATATCGTTGATATGAATGAGCATGTTGATCCTTTACCATTAGTTCCAGCTACATGTATTATTTTAAGGTTATCTTGAGGATTTCCTAATAGCTCTAATAATTTTTTTATATTGTCTAGACCCAATCTCATTCCAAACTTATGACTTTCATGTATATATTTTAATGCTTCATTATAGTTCATATCATTCCTCCATACTGCGTTAATTAAGTACTTTTATTTATATGATACTTAATTTCGTCAAAACACTTAATTAATCCTCTACAAATACATTGTTTTCACACACTAATTAATAATTTATTCTAAGTCCTTTTGGATAATGATTTTTTAATACTCCATTCGATTCTTTTCCCCATCCAATAGGAACTCCTTCTACTGATACTAAGACCCAACCTCTACTTTTTCCTGTATTTATTGTATTTCCTCTTAAATAGTCTAAAATTTGATTATCATCAACTTTGAATTCTTCTACATTCTTTACATCTTCTAATTTTAGATAATGAGATAGTGCATGAGATGGTTCAAATCTATTTTTCTTTAATACTCCTAAGTGAAGTCCATATCTTAATACTTTCAATTTTTTTGTATCTGGAGATTCTTCTGGAATTAGATATAAGTTTTCTCCCCTTAAATCAAATTTATTTCCTATATTTACATTTAAAAACTTCTTTTCAAAATCTTTATAATCTTTTATTTCTTTATCTAATCTTTTTGTTTTTAATTCTTTAGTATTACAGTCTTCGTTTTCTAGTTTTTGTATTTTAGCTACAAAATGACCTTCTCCTTTTACTTTATGAGGCCATACTCTATCCATTCCTATTAGTTTTGCATTTTCAAATTCTTCTATAAATTCATTTATTATAGTTTCATTTTCTTCTTTTGCAAATGTACATGTTGAATATACTAATATCCCACCATTTTTAAGCATTTCGTATCCATCTCTTATTATTTCTCTTTGTATAGATTGACACTCTAATACTTTTGCATATGACCAATCTTTTATTGCTACTTCATCTTTTCTAAACATACCTTGTCCAGAACAAGGTGCATCAATTACAACTTTATCAAAATATCCTGTAAATACTTTTCTTAAGTTATTAGAATCAGTATTAGTTATGATACAATTTTTAGCTCCAAATCTTTCTAGATTTTCCCCTAGAGCTTTTATTCTTATAGGATTTATTTCATTTGAAACTAAGAGTCCTGTATCATTTAACTTAGATAATATATATGTAGATTTACCACCTGGAGCAGCACACATATCAAGAACTTTATCTCCTTCTTGTACATCTACTTTTGGCACAACACTCATAGCTGATGGTTCTTGTAAGTAATATGCTCCTGCTTCGTGAAGTGGATTTTTTCCCGGTCTATCTATAGTTTCATCATAGTAAAATCCTTCATTAGCCCAAGGAATTTGAGTTAAGTTAAATAAATTTAAATTTAATAATTCTTCTTTACTAATTTTTAGGGTATTAACTCTTAATCCTGTTGTTTTTGGTTCTTCATAACTTTTTATAAAATCATCATACTCATCTTTAAGTATTTCCTTCATATCTTCTAAAAATTTTTGAGGTAATGCTATTGTCAATTTATATCGTCCTTTCTTTAATTCATAATGCTTATTTATACTATATCTATATTAATCATATATATTCTATTTTATGATTTTATACAAACTATAAACATTATAATAGATTATCTACTTTATGTCATCAAACAAGATAAAGGAACTATAATGGATGTATATAATCTTATACAAGAAATTTATATTTTTCTATTTTATAAAAAAAGAAGCTAATCTCTGTTACGAGATAGCTCCTTTAGATTTATTATTTTATTTTAGCTTCTATATTTTCTATTCTTTCAAGAACTGACTTCATCATTTCTTCGAATTTTTCTTTTTTAGCTTTTTCTTCATTAACTAAGCTTTCTGGAGCTTTAGCTAAGAATCCTTGATTAGAAAGTTTTCCGTTAACTCTCTTTATTTCACCTTCTAATTTAGCTTTTTCTTTATTTAATCTTTCTAATTCCTTAGTAAAGTCAACTAATTCATCAAGTGGTATAAATATCTTAACTCCGTCTATAACAACACTTACTGCATCTTCTGGTATGTTAGTTTCATCTTCAACTATATCTACTATAGATGCAGATGCTAATGTTACAAAGTAGTCACGTCCAGCTTCCATAGCTTCTTTCTTTTCAGCTGTTGGAACTATTATAACTTTAGCTTTCTTTGATGGTGGTACGTTCATTTCAGCTCTTACATTTCTTATGTTTCTTATACCATCCATTGTTAAGTTCATCATTTCTTCTTCTTTAGCCATATTATCAGCTTCGTTATAATGAGGGAACTCAGCTACTACTATACTTCCTTCTACAGTTGGAAGATGAGTGTATATCTCCTCTGTTATAAATGGCATATATGGATGAAGAAGTTTTAATATCTTCTCTAATACATAAGTTAATGTATATAGCGCTGTTTGTTTAGCAGCTTTATCATCTGAATATAATCTTGGTTTAACTATTTCTATATACCAGTCGCAGTACTCTGACCAAGCAAAGTCATATATCTTTTGAGCTGCTATTCCTAAGTCAAATTTATCCATGTTATCAGTAACTTCCTTAACAACATTATTAGCTCTAGATATTATCCACTTATCAGCTAAAGTCATATTACCTTCTACTGATTCTCTAGTTACACCTTTCATTATTTCTTCATCTATATTCATGAATACAAATCTTGATGCATTCCATAATTTATTTGCAAAGTTTCTAGCAGCTTCAACTCTTTCCATATAGAATCTCATATCATTTCCTGGAGAGTTTCCAGTAGCTAACATAAATCTTAAAGCGTCAGCTCCGTATTGATCTATAACTTCTAATGGGTCTATTCCATTTCCTAGAGATTTACTCATTTTTCTACCTTCAGAGTCTCTTACAAGTCCATGTATTAATACATGTTCAAATGGAGCTTCTCCCATACAGAACATTCCTGCAAATGCCATTCTTACAACCCAGAAGAATATTATATCGTATCCAGTTACAAGTACGCTTGTTGGATAATAGTAATTTAATTCTTCTGTGTTATGAGGCCATCCTAATGTTGAGAAAGGCCATAATGCAGAACTAAACCATGTATCTAGTACATCTTCATCTTGTTTAAAGTAAGTATGTCCACACTTAGGACAAGCTGTAGGCATTTCTTTAGCTACAACTACTTCACCACACTCTTGACAGTAGTAAGCTGGTATTTGATGTCCCCACCATAACTGTCTTGATATACACCAATCTCTTATATTCTCTAACCATTGTAAGTAAGTTTTATCAAACTTATCAGGTACAAATTTTAATTCTTGTTTCTTTAATATATCTATAGCAGGTTTTGCTAATTCATCCATTTTAACAAACCATTGATCTGATAATCTTGGTTCAACTACAGTTTTACATCTATAACAAGAACCTACATTATGATTATGGTCTTTTATAGCTATTAAGTATCCAGCTTCGTCTAAGTCAGCTATAAGTTGTTTTCTACACTCATATCTGTCCATACCTTCGTATTTACCAGCTAACTTATTCATAGTTCCGTCTTCGTTCATAACATTTATCTTTTCAAGATTATGTCTTTGACCTACTTCAAAGTCATTAGGGTCATGAGCTGGAGTCATCTTAACTGCACCAGTTCCGAACTCTAAATCAACATAGTCATCAGCAACTATTATAAGTTCTCTACCTACTAAAGGAAGTATTGCATGTTTACCTACTAAATGAGTATATCTTTCATCTTCAGGATTTACTGCTATACCTGTATCTCCTAGCATTGTTTCTGGTCTAGTTGTAGCTATTTCTAAAAATTCATCACTACCTGCTATTGGGTATTTTATGTGATAGAATTTTCCATCATGTTCTTCATGCTCAACTTCAGCATCAGATAATGTAGTTTTACAATCTGGACACCAGTTTATTATTCTGTTTCCTCTATATATTTGACCTTTTTCATATAGTTTCACAAAGAACTCAGTAACTGCTTCGTTACATCCTTTATCCATTGTGAATCTTTCTCTATCCCAGTCACAAGAATCTCCTAACTGTTTCATTTGGTCAACTATTTTTCTACCAAATTCATTTCTCCAGTCCATAGCTCTTTTTAAGAACTCTTCTCTTCCTAACTCGTACTTAGTTTTTCCTTCTTGTTCCTTTATTCTTTCAACAACTTTAACTTCTGTTGCTATAGATGCATGGTCTGTTCCTGGTTGCCATAAAGCTTCATAACCGTCCATTCTCTTCCATCTTATAAGTATATCTTGTAAAGTATGGTCAAGAGCATGCCCCATGTGTAATTGTCCTGTTATATTTGGTGGGGGAAGCATTATTGTAAATGGCTTTTTATTTGGGTTTGGCTTAGATTTAAATAATCCTTCTTCTACCCACTTTGAATATAATCTTGATTCAAAGTCTTTCGGATTATACGTTTTTGGTAAATTAGTATTTTCCATATAGATTCCTCCTATTATTTTTATATTTTTTGAAATTTTTCTATAAATTAAAAAAGAGCTTTTACATCCATTTAAGGACGAAAAGCTCGCGTTACCACCTTAATTTTATATAAATTTTTATTTAAAATTTATATAACACTTAATAAATTTAACGATTTTCACCGTCTAAACCTACTACTATTTCAGCCTAGAAACTCCAAAGCTACCTTCTGCAATTCATTTCTTAGAAAGTTTTTCAGCCGATGAACTTTCCTCTCTGTAAGTTGAGTTTGCATACTCCTCTTTTTCTTAGTTTTTAAATTATTTTGTTTATCTTTTAATTATATATAATCCCTATTATTATTGTCAATATTTATAAACATTATATTCAATTAGTTAAGTTTTGTTTCCAGAAATTTTTAGGATTATCTTGTTCTTCTATTGGAAGTATTGTATATCCATTTTCTTTTAATATATTTATCATACCTTGAAGCGCTTTAACACTTTGTTCTTTTTCATGCATAAGTAGAACTACTTCTTTATGTTGTCCTAAATATGTATTTACATTTTTTATTATCTCTTTATCTGTAGCTCTCCAATCTTGTGTATCTAAATTCCAATCCCATATTTTATATCCAGCTTCTACTAGTGCATCATAAGATTCTTTTGGTGCATAAGGCTTACTTCCATATGGTAATCGTATTAACTTCGATGTTTCATTTGTTATTTCTTCTAGACTATTATTGCACTTATCAAACTCAGATACCGTAGTTTTTGGTGTCTTGTATAAAACATTTATGTCATGACTTACGCTATGAAATCCTAAAGAATGTCCATCACTGTCTATTCTTTTTAATTCATTAGAATATCTATTCATATTTTTATCTATCATAAAAAAAGTAGCTTTTATATCATTTTTTTGTAATATATCAAGTATTTCATTAGTATATTTTGATGGACCATCATCAATTGTTATATATGCAACTTTTTCAGGTTTTGGTTTAGGTCCTCTTTCATTTATTTTAGTCACACTAATCATTAGCTGTGTTAATGTCATATTCTCACTATTTAGTAAAACTATTTCTTTTTCATCATAACTTTTAGAAGTTTCAATTATATTATCACATGTAATAAATATTAAAAATAAAAGCACTACTACTATAAATAAATTTAAAAAAATCGGTTTTATTCTTCTATTCATCCCCAGTTCCCCTTCATATTATTAATAAACACTATATTATTAATGATTATTGACATTTACCTTAATGTATATAGCCTTATTTTTTAATTTAATATTATATTTAAATAAATATGTTTATAGCCTTAGAAATATTAATACAAAAAAATAAAACTACTTAATCTTGTAGTTTTATCCAATCTCCACCATATTACCTTTTAAAGCATATATTATCTTTTCACATATATTTGTAGTATGATCTCCTATTCTTTCTAAATACCTACCTACAAATACTATTCTTACACCTTGATCTATATTCATTTCTTTTTCATGCATTACTTTAAGTGTGTGAACTTGCACACATTCATATAAATCATCTACTATATCATCTTTTAATGCTACTTTATAAGCAAGTTCTATATCCCTATTTTCCAAAGCTTGTTTTACACCTTGCAACATATCTATACAAACATCTTTCATCTTAGGAATATCCACTAGTTCTTTTATATACTCTTCACTTCCTATTTTTATAACTTCATCAGCTATGTTAACAGCATAGTCTCCTATACGTTCTAATTCTAAGGATATACTGCCTAAAGAATATATAAATCTTAAATCTTTAGCCATAGGTTGCTTTAATGCCATAAGCTCAATACTTCTATCTCGTATATAATCTCTTAAAATATCTATTTCATCATCTTGATTTGCTATTAATTTAGCACTTTTTATATCTTTATTTATCATACATTTCATAGAGTCTTCTATGATTTCTTCACATTTATCAATCATTTTTAATGTATAGTTAATAAGAGTACTTATATTTAACTCCAAGCTACTGTTGATCATGTTAAAACTCCTTTTTATAGATTGTTTTATATAATAAATCTGATTTTAGCCAAACCTTCCTGTTATATAATCCTCTGTACGCTTATCAGTCGGGCTTGTGAATATAGTTTTAGTTTCATTGAGTTCAATCACCTCACCAGATAAGAAAAATGCAGTTTCATCAGATACACGTGCTGCCTGTTGCATATTATGAGTTACTATTACTATAGTATATTTATCTTTTAGATCATTAATTAATTCTTCTACCTTAGACGTAGATATTGGATCTAGTGCAGATGTTGGCTCATCCATTAATATTACCTCTGGTTTCATAGCAATAGTTCTAGCTATACATATACGTTGCTGTTGACCACCAGATAAACCTAATGCTGACTTATTTAATCTATCTTTCACTTCATCCCAAATAGCAGCTCCTTTTAAACTTTCTTCAACTATTTGATCTAAAATTTCCTTATCTTTTATACCATGTACCCTTGGTCCATATGCTACATTATCATATATACTCATTGGAAATGGATTAGGTTTTTGAAAAACCATACCTACTTTAGTACGTAATTTTATAACATCATCAGATTTATATATATCTTCTCCATCGACAAATATTTCTCCTTCTATATTTACATTCTCTATTAAATCATTCATTCTGTTTAATGTTCTTAAAAATGTTGATTTACCACATCCAGAAGGACCTATTAACGCTGTAACTTTTCTTTCTTTTATTTCCATGTTTATGTTTTTTAAAGCTTGATTATTACCATAAAATAGTTCTAAGTTTTTTACATTTATTTTAATGTTCTCCATCTTAATAAATCTCCTTACTAAATTTTTTAACTATAAACTTAGCTAAAGCATTTAAGCATAATACTATTACTATTAAAACCACTCCTACACTAGCAGCTGCTTGTATATTTCCAGTTTCTTTAGCCAACAAATATGATTGAACTGTTAATGTTCTAGCACTATTAAATATTCCAGTTGGCATCTTCGCAACTGTTCCAGCAGTTAGCAATATTGCTGCTGATTCTCCAACTATACGCCCTATAGATAATATTATTCCTGATAATATTCCAGGCGCTGCACTAGGAATAATAACTTTACATATTGTTTGAAATTTAGTAGCTCCCATGGCTAAAGATGCTTCTCTATAACCTATTGGAACTGTTTTTAATGATTCTTCTGTTGTTCGTATTATTAAAGGTAAAATTATTATAGATACTGTTAATGACCCAGCAAGTATTGAATATCCCATTTTAAGAGTTATAACAAAGAATATCCCTCCAAATAATCCATATACTATAGACGGTATACCTGCTAAACTCTCTGTGGCAAATCTGACAGAGTTAACAAATTTACCTTTTTTAGCATACTCCTGTAAATATATCGAAGCTAATACCCCTATAGGAGTTGCTACTAATATAGATAAAAATACTGTATATAAAGTTGTAATTATCATAGATAATATTCCTCCGCCTTCTCCAGCAGAGTAATCACTTGTTAAATATTTAAAATTAATCCCACTAATACCTTTTATAATTATAAATCCTACTATCACTACTAACACACTTATAGTAAATATTGCTGATAATAAAATTAAAGCTTTTAATACATTTTCTTTTAATCTTCTCATATTACATGCCTTCCTTATTAGAAAGTTTATTTAATAACAAATTGAGTATTAATATAAATGCAAACAAAACTACTCCTGTTGCAAATAACATTTCTTGATGTGTTCCAAATGCATATCCCATTTCTAATGCTATATTCGTAGTTAGGGGTCTTACACTATCCATTATAGAGTTAGGTATAACAGGTGAATTACCTGCAACTAACATAACTGCCATAGTCTCTCCTAATGCTCTTCCTGTTCCCAATACAACTGCCGCTAATATTCCTGATTTTGCTGCTGGCAAAACTACCTTAAAAATAGTTTCTATCTTTGATGCACCTAAAGCTAAAGACCCTTCTCTAAATGAATTTGGTACAGCTTTTATAGCAGTTTGTGAAACAGATATAATTGTAGGCAACATCATTATAGACAGAACTATTATTACAGCCAATAAACTTTGTCCTTTTGGTAAATTAAATAAATCTTGCATTGTTGGAACTATTACTGCTAATCCAAATAAACCATACAAAACAGATGGTATACCAGCAAGTAAATCAACTCCTGAACATATTACTTTAGATACTTTTTTAGGAGCAACTTCAGCAATAAATACAGCTGTAAGGATACCTATAGGTGCTCCTATTAAAAGAGCTCCTATAGTTGAAATTATTGATGCAACTATCATTGGTAAAATTCCAAATTCATTTGCACTTGGTACCCAAGATGTTCCTGTTATAAAATCTATTAACGAATACCCTTTTGCTATAAATGGTGTAAGCCCTTTATAAAAAACAAATCCTATTATAAGTAGCAAACTTATTACTGCTAATAGTGCACTCGCCATAAATACATTCTTTGCTAATTTTTCTATAGTATATTTTGTTTTATTGTCTTTAGAACTAACCAGTTGCTCCTTAGCTAACATAAACACCTCCATTTAACTCTTAAACACTTAGAAATTATTTAACTCTTATCAATCCTTTTTCCTCCACTATCTTTTGTCCATCTTCACTTAATACATAGTCTATAAATTGCTTTCCATTTTCTGATATCGAATCTTCTTTATACACTAATAAAAATGGTCTTGCTAATTTGTATTTTCCACTCTTAGCATTTTCTGCAGTCGGATCTACACCATCTATTTGAGTAGAATTTATACTTTCATCTAAATAGCTAAATGAAGTATATCCTATTGCATTTTCATTTCCTGATACTGTAGATTTTACATTTCCATTTCCATCACTTATTTGAGCTTCTTTTGTCAATTGTGTTGAATCATATCCAACTATTTCTTGGAATGCGTCTCTAGTTCCTGAGCCATCTTCTCTTGAAACTACTACTATTGGAGCATCTTTCCCTCCAACTTCTTTCCAGTTAGTTATTTTTCCTGTATATATATTTTTTAACTGATCTATAGTAAGTGATTTTACATTATTATTTTTATGAGTTATAACTCCTATACCATCAATGGCCATCTCTGATTGTGAAATACCTGAATTCTTTTCTTCATCCTTTAAATCTCTTGATGCCATTCCTATTTCTGCCACTCCATTTATTGCATCTTTTATTCCAGCTGATGAACCTAATTGATTTACTTCTATTGACACATCTGGATTTATTGACTTAAATCCTTCTGCTTCTTTTTCTATAACTGGTCCTATTGAAGTTGATCCTGATATTGCTAATTTAGCTGAATTTGAATCTGATGCTCCACATCCAACTGCTAATAATCCTATAGTTACCGTGCTTAATAATAAAACTCCTATCCTTTTTCTTAACATAATATCTCCTCCAAATTTTTTATATTATTTATGATTGCTTATCATTTTATATCTGATATTTATTATTGTTGTTATCTACCTTATACCTTAATAATAGATATTCAATGTTAAATTCAAATTAGATATATGTTAACTGAAAGTAAATTGGGTTAAATAAAAGTAAATTATTATTAAAAGAAAGTAAAGTGTACTTTTACAATTAAAATTTAATATTTAGTGTTAAATACTAATTGTAAGAAATAAAAAAAGAGAATGTTAATTAACATTCTCTTTCTAATTCTTCTACTAATTCTTTAAATACTCCTAAAGCTTTCTCTATTGATTCTTTCTTTTCCATGTCTACGCCTGCTGCTCTTAGTTGGTTAAGAGGATATTCTGATCCTCCACTTTTTAAGAAGTTTAAGTATTTTTCAACTGCACTTTCGCCTTCATTTAATATTTTTTCACTTAAAGCACTTGCTGCTGAAAATCCTGTTGCATATTTATATACATAGAAATTAGAATAGAAATGAGGTATTCTAGCCCATTCTAATCCTATTTGCTCGTCTACAATACAAGACTTACCATAATACTTTTCATTTAATTCATAATAAATATCCGTAAATTCTTTAGCTGTTAATGGTTCTTTAGCTTCAACTCTTTCATGAGTTATTTTCTCAAATTCTGCAAACATCGTTTGTCTATATACAGTAGTTCTAAATTGTTCTAAGTAATAATTTAATAAGTATATTTTTTCATCTTTAGATGTTGAATTTTCTAGTAAATAATGCACAAGTAGTAACTCATTTAAAGTTGAGGCAACTTCTGCAACAAATATTTTATATGAAGAATATAAATATTCTTGATTAGTTCTAGAATAATAACTATGCATTGAGTGTCCTAATTCATGTATTAATGTAAATAATGAATTTAAGTCATCCTTATAACTCATTAATATATATGGAGATGAATCATAACTTCCCCATGAATACGCTCCGCCTTGTTTACCCTCATTTTCATATACATCTATCCATCTTTCACTAAAAGCTTTTTTTACTATACTTAAATATTCTTCGCCTAAAGGTTTTAATGCTTTTAAAATTATTTCTTGTGCTTGTTCATAAGTTATTTTCATATCAAAATTAGAAGTTATAGGTACATATAAATCATACATGTGCATTTTTTCTAAATTAAGATATTTTTTTCTTATATCTATATATTTATTTAAAGTATCTAAACTTTCATCAACTGCATCTATAAGGTTGTTATATACATCCACACTTATATCATCTTGGAATAAAGAACTTTCTATAGCTGATTTATAGTTTCTCATTTTTGCATAAAAAATTTCACTTTTTATACCACCATATAAGGTAGATGCAAAAGTATTTTTATATTCATCATAAGTTGAGTAAACAGCTTCAAATGCATCTTTTCTTACTCTAGGATCTTTACTTTTTAGAAGTGATGAAAAATTACCATGTGTAATTCTTATAGTTTCTCCATCTTCTCCTTTTATTTCAGGAAATTTTAAATCTGCAAAAGAAAACATTTCATATACATTTTCAGCTACTCCGCTTAAGTCAGATGCTGCTGCTAGAATTTCTTCTTCTTTTTCCGTAAGAGTATGTGGTTTTTCCCTTAAAATTTCATCTATATATTTCTTATAAAAACTTAATTTTTCATCCTTTAAATATTCTTGTAATTTATTTTCATCCATAGCTATTATCTCTGGTACTAAATATGATGTAGCCATAGCTAATTCAGTTGAAAGCATTTCTGTTTTTGTAGCGTTAGCTTGGTTTTCATTTTTTCTAGTATCTTCATGTTGTTTCATATGAGTGTATACATATAAGTTTTGAAGTATTCTAGACGCTTTTTCTGAATCATTAAGAACCTTATAAAGATTTTCTTTGCTGTCTGCAAGTTTACCTTTGTAACTTTTTAACTCAGATATAAACATATCTATCTTTTTAATATCTTCTTTTATTGCCTCTGGGGTTTTATACATATTATCAATATCCCATTTAAATTTATCTTCTATCGAAGCTCTATCTACCATTATTATTTCACTCCTTTTTTTCATCTTATTAAAGTACTGCTATTAATATAGATCCTTCTGATGTGTATGTTCCCATAACTGGACCTATACTTGATATTATTATATCCTTATATTCATAATTTTCTTCTATTTGTTTTGCAATTTTATAAGCTTTTTCTTCACAATTTGAGTGACCTATAACTAATATCTTATTTGTTGTATCGTTAACATTATTTTTAACTATTTCAAGTAATTTTTTTAAACTATTACTTTCTCCTCTAGCTTTATCTATAGGTTTAACTACTCCTTCTGAAATTTCTATAATAACTTTAAAATTAAGTGCATTTATTAATTTACCTGCTATTGGGTTTACTCTTCCACCTTTTATAGCATTGTCAAGTGTATTTAATACTCCATAAAATGCTATGTCTGTTTTTATATCTTCTAGATATTCAGTTACTTCTTTTAACGATTTCCCCTCTTGTATTAATTTATTAGCCTTATAAACCATTAATCCAACACCTATAGATCCACTTAGAGAATCTACAACTGAAATTCTTTTATTTGCCCCTGGGTTATGCTCTAAATATATATTTTTAGCTAGTACTGCACTACTATACGTACTAGATAATTTAGAAGTCAATGTTATAATTAATATTTCTTCTTCTTCACAATCAAACATTTCTATAAATTTCTCAGGTGATGGGCTAGACGTTTTCGGTAACTCCTTGCAGCCTTTCATCTTCTGATAAAACGTTTCCTCGTTAATGTCTACTCCGCCTATATAATTTTCCTCTCCAAATGCTATGTTTATTCCTACAACCTTTACCCCAATTTTATCTAAAAGTTCTTTGGGAAAATCTGTAGATCCTTCTATTATTACTCTTATGTTTGTCTTCAATTCATACACCTCAACTTTTTTATAGCTACCTCTTATTTTATATATTTTAATGTAAATAATCTACACTTATTATACTTTTAAATTCATTTAACTCTAATATTATCTTTTCTACCATAATTCGTCTATCATAAACAACAAAAAAATTGATAATATAACAATAATCATCATTTACTACATCAATATTATTTACTTTTATCTGAGACTTTTCTAATTTATTATAAATTGTAGATATAGCATTGATATTATCTACTTGCATAGTAAGTATATTTTGCTTTTTTCTAAAAACAATTTTATCTATATTCTTTAATATATAAAGAGTTGCCATTACAAAAATCCAAGCAGTTATTCCCAATATATATTGGCCATAACCTATAGCTATACCTATACATGCAGTTGCCCATATACCAGCTGCAGTAGTAAGTCCTCTTATTCCACTTGAATTTTTAATTATTGCTCCCGTACCTAAAAAACCAATTCCAGATAATACTTGTGCTGTCAATCTCGATGGATCTAAACTTGTTTTACTTCCATAATCCATAAATAATATTACAGATGTTACAGATGTAATACACGAACCCATAGATACTAATATATGGGTTCTAAATCCTGCAAATTGATATGATTTTTCTCTTTCAAGTCCTGTTAATCCTCCTATAATAAGAGCTATTAATAATCTTGTTATAATTTCTTTAGCTGATATAATTAATTCCCCCCTCTCATAGATAGATAGATATATTTATTTATATTTGTTTAAGCTAGTCATTATTACGACTAGGATTTAATCGAAATAAAAAAAGAACTATTTAAAATAGTTCTTAACTTTGTTCATATTTGCTATTTTTAATTATATTTACATGAGTAGGATATGCTATGTTTATACCATTTTCTTTAAGTGTAATAAGTATTTGAAGTCTAGCGTCTTTTATAACTTTAAAATACTTATTAGATTGAACAGTTCCCGTTATCGTATATTTTGCACCAATAGGATTTTCTTCTATATCAGTTATCCCATATACCTTAAATGAGCCTAATGCTTCTTTTCCTTTTTTTATAGATAGAATATCCTTATGTCTTTCATTTAATATATCACATACTTGTTCTAAAGCTTTTATAACATTTCTAGGGTCTTCTTCATAAGGTACTCTTACACTTGCAACAACTCTCATTTTAGTTTTACTATAATTTTTAATACTAGATATATTTCCATTTGGAAGAGTTACTCTTCTTAAATCCCAATCCCTTAAACTAACACTTCTTAAACCAATTTCTTCTATTGTTCCTCTGAATTCTTCATTTATTATAACAAAATCTCCAACTTGTATCTGTTTCTCGAAGATAATAAAAAATCCGTTAAATATATCCTTTAATATGCTTTGAGATGCAACTCCAACTATTAACCCTACTATACTTGCTCCTGTTACTAAAGTACCAAACTTTGTAAAATCAACTATACCAAATTCTTTAAGTAAAAGTATTATAGTAAAAATAAATATAATATAATATGCCATAGAGCATAAAAGACTATTTAAAGTATTTTCATATCTAACATCAAATTTTGTGAACTCAAATATTTTCTTTAAAAAATATTTTATCAAATTTAATAAAATATAAGCACAAACAATTATAATAATTGAGTTTATTATTTTTGCTAAAATCATGATTAATACCTTTCTTTCAACAATTAATATGTATCCTCAATCATAAATTATTAACTTAATATTTAAATAATATACTCACTATAAATATTTAACTTAAATAAAAAAAGCCTTCTTATTATTTAGAAGACTCTTCACTTAATTTTATATACTTATTTATTGCCTCATCAATTTTAGCACTGGTACTAACTAATTCTTCTTTAAATATATCTGGGTATTCTATATAGGTATTTATTTCTTCTCTTAATACCTCTATTTCTTTTTTTAGTAAAGCCAATTCATTATTAGTCATATCATCACCACAGTTAAAATTTTATGTATCCACTTATATTTTAACAAGGTTTTCACTACCATGTCAATATTGGTTTTTACCAATATATGGAATCTTGTCTACCATATATTTAGATGTAATTCCAACAAATATTCCAGTTATTACAGATGCAATTAGCATATATGGTAAATATCCAAACATCATAGCATTTTTAATAATCAAACTAGCTACAATTAATTGTCCTATATTATGGCCTATAGCTCCTATTACACTTACCCCTATAAGTGAAAATTTATCTGTTTTTAATGCTATCATCATAAATAATAAGCTTAGATACGCCCCTGCTATACTAAACATTAGATATGAAATAGGTCCTGTAAATATAGATGACATCAACACTCTAACAGAAACAATAACAAAGGTATCTTTTGTACCAAATACCACTAAAGAAGTTAGAGTAATTATATTTGTAAGTCCTAACTTAGCTCCTGGAAAAATTGTTATTAAAGGATTTGGTATATATCCCTCTATTATATATAATATCAAACTGTATCCAACCATCAATGACATATAAGTCATCTTTTTTGTTTTCATTTATATACCTCCCCAATTCGAGATAAACGTTTTAATTATATATTAACATAATAAGATAATTAGATTACTTATTTTTTTATTAAATAACTCACTATTTATTGACTTTTTGAATATTAAATGGTATATTTATAGTATAATTAATTGAGAATGAAACTCATTAGGAGGTGTTAATGATGACTGTTTACGATTTAAAAGTCGGCCAAAAAGGTATAATTGATAATATATATGGAAATGAAAAATTAGCAAAAAGATTATTAGCTCTTGGATGCACCAATAATACTGAAATAGAAGTAAAAAAAATAGCTCCTTTAGGAGATCCTATATTAGTTCGTTTTAGAGGTTTTGATTTAGCAATAAGAAAAAGTGACGCAAAAAATATTAGCTTAAAATAAGGAGGTATTACCTTGATTAATGTTGCATTATTCGGTAACCCAAATGTAGGTAAAACAACAGTATTTAACCTACTTACTGGTTCTAAACAATATGTAGGGAACTGGCCTGGTGTTACTATCGAAAAAAAAGAAGGATTTATAAGTAAAGATATAAAAATTGTTGACCTTCCTGGTATATATGCAATGGATACATTCTCAAATGAAGAGAAAGTTTCTAAGCAATTTTTAGAAAATGAAAACGTAGATTTAATATTAAATATTGTTGATGCATCTAGTTTAGATAGAAACTTATATCTAACTACACAACTTATGCAATACAACAAACCAATTATATTATTACTTAATATGATTGATGTTGCAGAATCTAAAGGTATTCATATAGATTCAAAAAAATTAGAAAAAGAGTTAGGTGTTAAAGTAATACCTATAGTAGCCAAGAAAAAAGAAGGCTTAGAAAATATAGAAAGTGATATAAAATCAACTTTATCATCTAGATTTAGTTATAAAAAAGATTTTGGAAATGAAATTAACACATACAGAGAAATAGAAAAAATATTAAGTAAATCTATGAAATCAGGATTTGAGAATAAAGAAAGATTAAGTAGTAAAATAGATAACATAATATTACATCCTATATTAGCTTATCCTGTATTTGTAGCTGCTTTATTAATATTATTTAAGTTTACTTTTGACTGGGTAGGTGGTCCACTTCAAGAGTTAACAGAAACGTTAATAGACACTTATATAGCTACACCTGCTGATGCTTTATTTGCAAATTCTAGTCCTTGGTTCCATTCTTTAATAGTTGATGGATTAATAGGTGGACTAGGTGGTGCATTACCATTCTTCCCATTAATATTTGTATTATTTTTAGGTATGTCATTCTTTGAAGACAGTGGTTATATGGCTAGAACAGCTTTCTTAATGGATAATATTATGAAAAGAGTTGGATTATCTGGTAAAGCTTTCATACCTATAATAATGGGGTTTGGATGTGCCTCTCCTGCAATTATGGCTACTAGAACTTTAGAAAGTGAAAAAGATAGAAAAATAACTGCACTTATTGCACCTCTTATGACTTGCGGTGCTAAATTACCAGTTTATGCTTTATTTGTTTCTATATTTTTCCGCAAAAATGCACCAATTGTAACTACATCACTTTATTTATTAGGTATAGTAGTTGCTATAATAATAGCATTAGTGTTAAATAAAACAGTTTATAAAACTGAAGCAGAACCTTTTGTTCTTGAACTTCCAGAATATAAAATGCCAACACTTAATGCATTACTTAAAAATACTTGGAATAAAGCTAAAGGTTTCTTAATAAAAGTTTGTACAATAATGTTTGCCATGTCTGTTATTATTTGGGCATTATCACATTTTAATTTCTCAGGATTTACTGAAAATATAAATGAAAGTTTATTGGCTTCATTAGGTCACTTAATAGCTCCTATATTTACTCCTTTAGGATTTGGGGATTGGAGAGCTGGAGTTTCAATATTAACTGGTATAAGTGCAAAAGAAGTAGTTATAAGTACAATGGGAATAGTTTACGGTAATTTAGGTACTACTTTACCTCAATCATTTACAAGTGTAACAGCTTATGGCTTCTTAGTATTCTCTGCATTATACACTCCATGTATAGCAGCTCTTTCTACAATGAAAAAAGAATATGGTAATAAAATGATGTTTATATCTGCAACTTATCAATTTGCAGTAGCTTGGATTGCTGCTTTCATAGTTAAAGTTATAGGTTCATTAATATTTGAAGGTTCATCTATATCTTCAGTATTAGAATTAGTTGTAGGTGGTATAATAATACTTATAGCACTTATAATACTTTATAAAAATATGAAAGCTAAAAGCAATGGATGCTCTGGTTGTTCAGGATGTTCTAGTCAAGGATCTTGTCCTAGCAGCAAAAGTAAAATTGCAGAATAAAAAAGATGGGAATTAATTCCCATCTTTTTTTACATCATTAGAATTTAACATTTACACTTATATCTTTTCCACCTCTGTTTATTGATACCTTTGTAGTATTTCCTACAGAATATTTGTATAAAGCTTTATTTAAATCACTCATTGATGTTATATTTGTATCTCCTACTTTAGTTATAACATCTCCTGCTTGTATCTTAGCTTTTTGAGCTGGTGTATTATCTAAAACTTCTGCTACATATACACCTTCATTTGCTTCTAAATCGGTGCCAGTCATAGCTTCAAATGTTTGAACATCTATTCCTTTGATTCCTAATGTTACTTTTTCAAATTTACCACCTTTTATTATTTGATCTACTATAGGTTTTGCTGTATTTATTGGAATTGCAAATCCTAAACCTTCAGCCCCTGATGCTTTAGCTGTATTTATTCCTATTACTTGTCCTTTATCATTTAATAATGGTCCTCCACTGTTTCCAGGATTTATACTTGCATCAGTTTGTATAAGACCTGTCATACTAGTTCCTTTACCTGTATCAATGCTTCTATCAAGCCCACTTATTATACCTTGAGTTACACTTTTTTGGAATTCTAATCCTAAAGGATTTCCAATAGCTATAGATATATCTCCAATTCTTACCTTATCACTATTTCCTAAATCAGCTGCAGTAAGTCCTGTTTTCTCTACTTTTACAATAGCTAAATCTATAGTTGGGTCATTCCATAAAACTTTACCTTTTGTAGTGGATCCGTCATTAAATAATACATTTACATCAGAAGCTTTTCCATCTGATACAACGTGTGAGTTAGTTAATATATATCCTTTTGAATCTACAATAAATCCAGTTCCTACTCCTTGTGATTCTTGTGGTATTGCAAACATATTGTTAGTATCTACAGTAGTTGTAGTTATTCCCACTACTGAAGGCATGGCTTTATCTGTAACTGCATGATATACATTTTGACTCTTACCACTTTCATTAACAACTATATTTTGTTTGCTAGTTTCACTTTGTTTATTTCCAATTCTATCTCCAAGTACAAATACCGTCATAAAACTTCCGATCATGGCACTTATTATACTCACAATAACAATCAGCGCTATGCTCGTTTTCTTTCCATTTTCGCTCATATACTTCCCTCCTGATTTTTATTTCTTTTAGGTTATACCCAATTTTTAATGATATTATTTGAAAATTATTACTTCAATATACCTAAAATAAAAACACTATATAGGAATTACTCTATATAGTGTTAATTATATTATACTATCCTTAATTAAACCTTAACTATTTTAATCTTTTTTCAAGCTCTTCTTTTTCTTTTTCAAATCCAGGTTTGCCTAAAAGTGCAAACATATTTTTCTTGTATGCTTCTACCCCTGGTTGGTTAAATGGATTTACACCTAATAAATATCCACTTAAAGCACATGCTTTTTCAAAGAAATATACTAAGTATCCAAAATTGTACTCATTTAATTTTGGTATATTTACGATTAAGTTTGGAACTGAACCATCTGTATGTGCTAATAAAGTCCCTTGGAATGCTTTTTTATTTACAAAATCTACTGTTTTATTAGCTAAATAATTTAATCCATCTAAATCTACTTTCTCTTCATTTATAGTTACTTCTCTTCTAGGTTCTTCAACATTTAAAACTGTTTCAAATAATATTCTTTTTCCTTCTTGGATATATTGTCCCATAGAGTGTAAATCTGTTGAAAAATCTACTGAAGCTGGATATATACCTTTGTTATCTTTTCCTTCACTTTCTCCATATAATTGTTTCCACCATTCACCAACATAATGTAAACTTGGTTCATAGTTAACCATTAATTCTACATCTTTACCTTTTCTATGAAGTATATTTCTAGTTACTGCATATTGGTAGCTATAGTTTTCTGATAAATTAGGATTATTAAAATCCACCATAGAATCTTTAGCTCCTTGCATAATAACATCTATATCTATATCCGCTACAGCTATTGGTAATAATCCAACTGGAGTTAACACAGAAAAACGTCCACCTACATCATCAGGTATTATAAATGTTTCATATCCTTCTTCATCAGCTAACATTCTTAATGCCCCTTTTTTAGCATCAGTTGTAGCATATATTCTTTTACTAGCTTCTTCTTTTCCATATTTCTTTTCTAAGAAATCCTTAAATATTCTAAATGCTATTGCAGGTTCTGTAGTAGTTCCTGATTTTGATATAACATTTATAGATACATCTTTATCTTTTATAACATCTAATAAATCAAGCATATAAGTAGAGCTTATATTTTGACCTACAAAATATATTTCTGGAGATTTTCTATCTTCTTTAGTTAAGTTATTTCTAAAAGAATGACCTAACATTTCTATAGCTGCTCTTGCTCCTAGATAAGACCCACCTATACCTATAACTAATAATACATCTGAATCTTCTTTTATTTTTTGAGCAGCAGCTTTAATTCTACTAAACTCTTCTTTATCATAGTCATTAGGTAAATTAACCCATCCTAAGAAATCGTTACCTTCTCCACTTTTATTATGTATCATATTATGTGCAACTTTTACATATTCACTCATACAATCGATTTCTTGTTGATTAAAGAAACCAATAGAATTGCTATAATCAAAACTTAACTTTTTCATAGTATATCCCTTCCTCATTGTTAAAATTTTATTATACAATAGAAATTATATCAAACAATAAAACTTTTTCCAATTAATTGTAAGTATTTTTTATAATATAATTATAATATTTTCATTTAAATAATTATATACAAAACTCCTGTATATTTTTATACAGGAGTTTTGTCGATTACATTATTATTTTAAATCTATTTTATTACTTATAACTTGTTGAGCTATATTAGCAGCATGATCTGAAACTCTTTCTAAGTTAGATATTAAATCTAAGAATATTATTCCAGTTTCGATGCTACATAAATTGTTATTTAATCTATGCATATGATTAGCTCTACATGATTTTTCCATCGTATCAACTTGTTCTTCCATCTTTAAAACTCTATAAGCTAAATCTAAATCATTCTTTTTCATAGCTTCAAGAGCATACGAATACGCTGATATAACTTTATTATATAACTCTTTAACTTCTTCTTTTCCTTGTTCTGATAATTTTAAATCTACATCTATTATATCTTGAGCTAGCTCTGCGATGTTTTCTGCATGATCTCCAATTCTTTCTATATCATTAACTGTATTAAATAGTGAATCTATTAGATCTCTAGAATCATCATCTAAATTAGCTTTTGATAATTTTAATAAATAATTCAGTATACCTTTTTGTAATTCATTTATAGTCTTTTCTCTTTTAAATGATTTATCAATTTTTTCTTGAGATTTTTCCATAATCCCTTGCATTGCATAATCTAAGCTTTCTTTAGCCTTTTTACCCATTCTTAAAGTTTCTTTTAATGTACTTGCAACTGCTATAGATGGAGTTTCAACCATTCTTTCATCAAGATATTTTATAGCCTTATGATCATCATCTTCACCTTGTTTTTCTGGAACAAGTTTTACTGCAAGTTTTATTATAAATTTAGTAAATGGTAATAAAATTATAACTGATATTATGTTAAATAATGTATGTGTATTTGCTATTTGTCTTGCTACATCTCCTGGATTCATACTAGTTACAAAACTAACCACAGGTTTGTTTAATACTATTAAAAATACTACTGTTCCTAAAACATTAAAAATTAAATGCATTACTGCAGCTCTTTTTGCATTACTAGATGCTCCAACACTTGATATTAGTGATGTAACACAAGTTCCTATATTTTGTCCATATAGTATAGGTAATCCTGCACTTAAAGGTATTAAACCTTGAGATGCTAATGCTATAAGCATACCCATAGATGCACTTGAACTTTGAACTATAGCTGTTATTCCAAATCCTAATAAAAGTCCTAGTAATGGATAATCTCCAAAAGTCACTAACATATCTGTGAACCCTTGATATTTTGATAAAGGTTCAACTGCTTGTTTCATAAAATCCATACCAGTAAATAATATACCAAAACCTATAAGTATCTCTGCTATATTCTTAGTTTTTGGCTTAGATGCAAATAAATATAAAATTATACCAATTCCTAGTGCAACTGGTGCCATTCCATCTAAATTAAACGAAACAAGTTGTGCTGTTACAGTTGTACCTATATTAGCACCCATTATAACTCCAATTGCTTGTGTTAAATTCATTATACCTGCATTAACAAATCCAACTACCATTACAGTAGTTGCACTACTACTTTGTATAATAGCCGTAACAAATGCTCCTACAAGTACACCCATAAATATATTACTAGTAAGGAGTTCAACTATCTTTTTAAGTCTAGATCCTGCTGATTTTTCAAGACCTTCTGCCATTAAGTTCATTCCATATAAAAATAAACCTAGCCCTCCCATAAGGCTAATTACTATATCCAATTTCATTTCCTCCTTGAAATATTCATAATATTAGTCTACAAATATAGCGCCTTAACCATTTTATCAAACCATCACCATATTTTTGTTAAATTCATGTTAAATATTAAAAATATATTAAATATTTATTAAATTTTTGTTAAACATTAATTTCAGAATATTGCGCAATTATCTTTTCAGCACACTTTATTCCATCTACTGCTGCTGTTACTATCCCTCCTGCATATCCTGCTCCTTCTCCACTAGGGTAAAAGCCTTTTACATTAACAGACTCTAAAGTTTCATCATCTCTAACTATTCTTACAGGTGCAGATGATCTTGTTTCAACTCCTGTTAAAATTGCATCTTCCATAGCAAATCCTTTTAATTTATTATCTAGTAAAATCAATCCTTCTTTCATAGTTTCACATACAAACTCAGGTAAACATTGTTTTAAATCAACAAATTTATATCCAGGTTTATATGATGGATTTACACTACCTAGTTTAGTACTCACTTTATCATTTAAGAAATCTCCTACCAATTGGATTGGAGCTTTATAATTTCTTCCACCACATTCAAATGCTAATCTTTCATATTTTTCTTGGAAGTAAATACCTGCTAGTGGATGGTCGCTTTTGAAATCTTCTGGAATTACATTTACTAATACAGCACTATTTGCATTTTCTTTGTCTCTTGCATGTTCACTCATACCATTTGTAACAACTTGCCCTTCTTCTGATGCAGAGGCTATTACACTACCTCCTGGGCACATACAAAACGTATATATAGTTCTTCCATTTGAAGTATGTTCTACCAATCTATAATCAGCTGCTCCTAATCTAGGATGATTATAAAATTCTTTATACTGAGATTTATTTATTAAAGTTTGAGGATGTTCAATTCTAGCACCTATTGCAAAAGGTTTTTGAATAACCTTAACACCTCTTTCATAAAGCATTTTATAAGTATCCCTTGCACTATGGCCTATAGCAAGTATAACTACTTCTGTTTCGAGTGTTTCTTTATCATTTATAGTTATAGATTCTATTTTATCATTATTTATACTTATATCTGTAACTTTAGAGTCAAATTTAACTTCTCCTCCTAATCTAACTATTTCTTTTCTTATATTCTTTACTACTTCTTTTAGTATATCAGTTCCTACATGTGGCTTATGTGAATATAATATTTCTTCTGGTGCACCGAAGTTTACAAGTTCCTCAAGAACTTTTCTACATCTAATATCTTTTATTCTAGTTGTTAATTTACCATCAGAAAAAGTTCCTGCTCCACCTTCCCCAAATTGTACATTTGATTTAGGATTAAACTTACCATCCTCCCAAAACTTTCTTATATCTTCAGTTCTTGTATCTACATCTAATCCTCTTTCTAATAAAATAGGATTGTATCCTCTTTGAGCTAATAATAAAGATGCAAATAACCCAGCAGGACCACTCCCTACTATAACTGGTCTATTACATAATTTTTTATCTCCATTTTTAATATCTTTATATTTATTTTGCTTAACTTCAACAACATCTTTTAATCTTGACTTTTTTAATATATTTTTTTCATTTTTTAATTCAACATCTACAGTATAAACAAAATCTATCTTTCCTTTTTTTCTAGCATCTATAGATTCTTTGTATATACTGTAATTTACTAACTCTTTTTCACTTATTTTTAATTTCTTCAATAATAAACCTTTTATATTGTCTAAGCTTTCATTTATATCTAATTTTATATTAGAAACTCTTAACATGTTTATATCCCTTTCATAATTAAAATTTTATTTAAAACAAAAGCTAGGCTTTATAGGGCCTAGCTTTATAGTTAAATTCTAATTTTATTGTTACTTAATCTCTTTGAGTTATTAACCCTCTTATAACCTTCATGTTGTTAAATACTTTTTCTAAGAAATTCTCTGCCTCTTCATTATCTAGTAATGTTATTTGAGTTTGCTCATCATCTTTTATACCTTTTTGTTCACAGTATTTTTTAGCTACATCCACTAACTCAGCCTTGGCACTATCACATAATTCAAACTCTTTATAATCTATTATTATGTATTGCATTGCCTTTTCTAAACTTTTTTCATTATACCCTATCTCAATATGGTATATTACTGCATATAAGTTTTCTGGAATTTCTTCACCCTTATATACTGGTACTGCTGGATTAGATTTTATATAACTTGTTGATACAGCAATTGCTTTTCCTAAATTAAGACCCATGTGTATACCTCTTTCTGTATATTTTAAAAATTAAGTTTTATACTACATTCTTAAGTCTTTATGTCTCTTACCTAAAGTACTTGGACTTATATCATATTTTTTAGATATTTGAGATTGAGTTACAGCTTGTCCATTTTCTTTTTTAACATGATATTCTACAGCTGCAGCCCATCCATTTTCAGAACCTTTTATTTCATTATTATTTGCTTTGTAAGTGTTCCAAAAATCTAAACATTTTTCTAAAATATCACTTTCAACTTGAGATTTAAGTAGAGCTGATACTTTACATTCATCTTCAGATATCATTTCTTTTACTTCTTCTTGTTTTTTAGCACTAGCTTCTTTTTGATTTTTAAGATATTCAGCAATCTTAGGATCTAATAATTGTTGAATATACTTGTATAGTATGTGAGTATGATATATTAAGAAAGTTTTTATATCTTTATATAAATCTTCATATTGATTAAAGAAGTGGTTTATATCATTTACTATTATATCCTTTACAGCTTCTGATATACTTACTGTAACATCTAATAATAAATGTGATCCTCCTACTTCAACTATTCTAGCTATTATGCAATCACCTTGATTAAATCCATTTAATAAATTTATATCTTCAGTGTATATTTCATCACCTGTTATAGCATCTTTTAATAAAATCTTGTCTTCTAATTTTTCTTTTATAACATATACGCTTACATAAGATTCAAATAAACTCTTTAGTATATCTACTTCAGCTTTAGTTAAGTTATTTTTATTTTCTTCAAAAAAGTCAACAGTTATAACTTTTTTGTTTTCCATTATATGATCTTGTATAAAGTATGTATTAAAGAAACTTTCAAACTTGCTATTTATATTTTGATCTTCTAATATATAAAACATTTCTTGTGCTTTTTTATACTCTTCGTTAAATTTTGGCTGTCTTGAATATTCATACAGTTTTGAGTACAGTTGTGAATATTGTTTTTGTGAAAGTACAATTTTTCTACTAGCTCTCTCTGACACAACATCTTTATTTAAACAGCATTTTTTATATTTCTTCCCACTTCCGCATGGGCATAACTCGTTTCTCCCTAACACTGTTACTTTCACTCCTTTATTTCTAAATTTAAATACAATTTATAATTATATCATCTTTTTTTCAATCATTCTATACTATATGTTCATTTTATCGTTTTTCCACGCTTTTTTATTAATTTTCTGCATTATACCATGTAAAATACCTTCATTATATTTATTTATTACATCTTTTTCCATTAATTCTTTAGTACTACTCAGTATTTTATGCCTATCAAACTCAGAATTTATATTTAATAATTTATTTTCAATAACTTCAAGATAATAAATTTCAATATTTTTTATCAATGCTTTTATACTTTCTTTATTTAACTCATTTTCTTTTATAATATTTAAATATTGGTTTATGTGTATATTTTTCTTAAGATTATCATCAGATATTGATTTTACATTGTCATTAAACATAATGTTTTTTATCTCTTTTTCCAACATATAATTATTGTATCCAAATATATGACCTTTTAAGTACGCATATAAAATCAATTTTTTTCTATTTTCTTTAACTAACTCATCTATTTCTTTTGATATTACTTTTATATTATGTATATTTTCACAATTTTTTATTATATTGTCTCTGAATTGATCCATTATATGCAATGTCCAAATATATATACTTATTTTTTCTAAATTAACTCCATAAAATTTTTTACATACATCTATATATTTTGTATCTCCTTCTTTAAGGAAATTTATCTCAATATCATGAATATATTTATTAATACATAATATATTGTTAGTCATTAAAGTCCTCCTTAGGAATCTATAAAATAAATCAATATATAAACTTATTCTACATATATCTCAATAAAACCTTTTAATTGTTAATTCATATTAATCCCTAAATTGCAATCTATATTATTTTCATCTATTCTATTTATTTTCATTTCCTGTAAAAATGTATTTTTATTTAAATCATCTATATTTTTTAATTTTTCCGATATTAAATTTTTATCTCCGGTTACATTTAATTCTATATTTGTAGAAGTTTTATCATTACTTGATTTTATATATTGTACTAAGGATACATCTTTAAAATAGTTTTCTATATTTATAATTAAATCTTTTTTATTTTCATTATGCTCATTATCTTTTAACTTTTCTTCTTGAAGTATATTTATGACTTTTACTTGATTTAATAATCTTTCTTCTTTTTTCTTTAATGGTTTGTATATTAATATTGTATTTGCAAATATAAGTAATATTATTATAACTATATTTATTTTCCACTTATCTATTTTTTTAATTTTCATTATTTACTCCTATATGAGTAGTTATTTCAAACTTATATAATTCATCTTCTCTATTTATAGAATTTATATTCGGTTCCATTTTTAAATCTTCTATGTTTTGTAATAACTTAATATAGTGTTTTATCTCTTGTGAATTATTTACTTTCCCTTTTACTTTTAAAATATTATTACCTATTTCAATATTTTCTATATTATTATTTTGTATTAGTTGAATAATATTATTTACTTTTTTAATATGTAACCCATTAGAGTTTGTTATATTTACATTATCTAAACTATCTACAGCTTTTTTACCTTCATTAACATAAAGTTCTAAGTCATTTAATTTATAAATTTTTATAGCATCTAATAAAAGCATAATTAGTATAGTTACTAATACTGTTAAGTTTAATATATTTATATCTTTCTTAAATTTTTCTTTTTCATTAAATAAATTAATACTTTTTATATTATCCATTAATATACCAATCCTATATTTCCAACAAAATTATTTAAATTTTTATAATTATAACAATCTATATTGCATAAAGACAATTTACTTATATTTATTTCATTACCTAGTGAATTTACAAACTTACCATTATTAGTACCATAATAATAAATATT